>JARROY010000090.1:0-7390 GCA_037383445.1 Anaerolineales bacterium
AAAAAGCGCAAAAATTACCGGGGGTAATCCGGGTTATCACTGCAGATGACATCCCTGGAATAAATGGATTTCCGGAATACAGCCAGGATGAACCATTATTGGTCCCGGTTGGTACGACAGCCAAAATGAAGGGTGCTCCAATTGCTTTAGTAGTCGCGGAAACCCCTTATCACGCCAACAAAGGTATGCAGGCGATTAATGCGGAGTTCAAGGTTTTGCCGCACAACTTTGAAGTCAATTCAACTGCAAGCGCAGAAAATCCGTCCATCTATCCCAATGGCAACCTCCTAAGCACATACTCCGTGGAAAATGGTGATTTAGAAGAGTCTTTTTCTCAGGCGGAAGTCATTCTGGAAGCAACCTATCACACTTCCTATCAGGAACACAGCGCCCTAGAGCGCGAGTCCGCCTTCGCATATATGGACCAAGAAGATCACCTCATTGTTCTCAGCGGTACCCACGAACCCCACTGGCAGCGAAATTGGATTGCTGATACCCTAGGGGTAGGTCGTTCTCAGGTGCGATTCATCACCCCCCATATCGGCGGATCCTTTGGCGGCAAACAAGATCCATGGCCGCATATCGCGGTGAGCTTAATCGCTTACCTGACCCAAAAACCTGTTCGCCTCACTTTTTCCAGAAAGGAATCCTTTCTGGCCTCTCCCAAACGCCATCCATACGATATGCAATATAAAGTTGGCTTTACCCAAAGAGGCATACTAACGGGCCTTCAAGCTTACATAAAATGTAATACCGGCGCATACGATGCAGATGGTTACTATATACCAGAATATGCTTCTGTTGCCGCTGGTGGCGCTTACCGCTGGCAAGCAGTGGATATCCAAGCACAAAGCATATATACTAATGGTCCAAAATGCGGCCAATACCGTGGTTTTGGAACACCCCAATCCACTTTCGCTCTCGAATGCGTCCTGGACGAAATTGCTGAAAATCTGGATGAAGATCCAATAAATTTCCGGTTAAAAAACGTGATTTCTCAGGGAGAAAACACTTTCTTAGGCTACCCGGTTGCCGAATCATTGGGTTACCAGGAAGTTCTCGAAACACTCCAACCTTACTATCAAACTTACCAAAAAGAGGCGCAGGATTTCAATGATCGAAACCAGAACAAACCCTACCAAAAAGGAGTGGGTGTTGCCGGAATGTGGTACCGGTTTGGAAAATCTGGTTCCTTACGCATTGAGGCCCATGCAGAGCTGGCTTCAGACGGACACATTGTGATTTATTGTTCTGTCCCGGATTACGGGCAGGGAATCGCCACAGTCATGGTCCAGTTGGGTGCTCAAATACTGGGTATTTCGAGAGATCAGATTGAATTGGTCAATGCAGATACAGGACTGACCCCAGACAGTGGTGTCCAGGGAGCATCAAGGGCAACCTATTGGGTCGGTAATGCAGTCATCAGGGCGGTTCAAACCCTTCGAGAAAACATCTTCGGCACAGTAGCCGAGACGCTAGATTGTGACCCAGCAGACCTTACCATATCCGGTGGTGAGATACTCTCCAAACAACAGACAAACAAGAGAATCTCTCTAACAGAAGTGGCCAAGCAATTTGATGATTTAGAAAAACCGCGAAAAGTAGCTGAATTTTTTGATCCTTCCCCACTCTTCCCAGAGGAAACGCGCCCCAGATATACCCCGCATTTTGTCACCGGTGCCCATCTGGCTGAGGTTCTGGTAGATATTCAAACTGGAGATGTACGTGTAACGCGCTATATTGCTGTTCACGATGCTGGAAAGGTGATCAACCAGCCAGGTGCAGAAGGACAAATAGAAGGTGCTGTTCTGATGGGAATCGGTGCTGCACTGAAAGAGCAATATCTTCCTGACATCACCACTGGCTTCAGTAATTACATTCTCCCCATGGTCAATGAACTGCCAGAGATCAAAACCATTTTTGTAGAGGTTCCCAGCTGGCACGGCCCATTTGGCGCGAAAGGCCTAGGAGAAACAGCTATGCTGCCATCCACGCCAGCGGTGATCAATGCGGTTTCACGCGCAATTGGCACACGCATCAGAGAGATCCCCGCAACTCCAGAAAGGATCGTACGAAAACTTTTGGATTTGGAACATATCTAGATTTAATTACAGATCAACAAAGTTTGTTATTTTATAAACAGGAAAACAAGAAGGAGGCAATAGTTGAAACCCCAAATATCCATCCCCACCCTAAAGCCGATGCTGCGAATGGTTTCTGATGAGCAGGTGCGCGAGATCCATTATGCCACCTTACAAATTTTGAGCCAAACCGGGGTGGTGATGCAAGACCCTCAGGGACGTGAACTGCTGTTAGAAGCCGGAGCCTGGGAATCCAACGGCCGCATCAAAATCCCAGAAAATTTAGTCACCGATTCAATCGATAAAGCCCCTTCCCGCATCCCAATGCATGGCAGGCTTGGAAACCTGACCATGCCGTTAGAGCTGGGGAAAGTTTTCTTTGGCATGGGTTCAGACACTACTTTCACCATTGATATAGAAACCGGTGAACGCCGTTTTGCCAAGATCGAAGATGTGGAAAATTTTGCTCGTCTTGGGGATGCCTTGGAAAATATTGACTTTATTATGTCCATGGGCAGTCCTTCAGATGTTCCCACTGATGATCTATATCTGCAGTCTTTCATCCGGATGTTAAGAGGATCGGTCAAACCAAACGTATACACGGCTCAGAACCGCAAGGATATGGAAGATATGTACCGCATCGCATGTGCTGTAGTGGGAGGCGAACAAGCTCTACGGGAGAAGCCAATCATGCTGCACTACGCCGAACCAATTTCACCGCTGTTCATCATTGAGGAATCTCTTCAGAAGATCATCTTTTGTGCAGAAAAGGGAATCCCCAGCGCATATATCCCCTCACCGAATACGGGAGGCGGCGGGCCGATTACCGTTGCAGGGGCAGTGGCCTTGGGCAATGCAGAATGCCTCATAGGGTTAATCATTTCACAATTGGTCAGGCCGAACGCACCCTATCTTTACGGCATGAATACAGCGGCCCTGGATATGAAAACCACCATTGTCAGCTACGGCAGTCCAGAGTGGAGTTTGGGTATGGGAGCTTGGGTTGGGTTGGCAAATTACTACAATCTACCCGTATGGGGATATGGTGGAGCTACTGACAGTAAAGTAGTGGATGCCCAGGCTGGCATTGAAGCTACATTTTCAATTATGAACGCTTTGCTGACACGCTGCACCTTGGTACACGACGTTGCCTATATTGAGTACGGCTCCACATCTTCGATGGAATTGCTGGTTATCGCCGATGAAATCATCGGAATGTCTCGGTATTTAGTCGAAGGTGTACCTGTGGACCAGAATACCCTTGCCTTAGATGCGATTGCCCGGGTGGAGCCCGGGGGTGGCTTTATCGCCGAGGACCACACAATGGATAATTTCCGCACAGCCCAATGGGCACCACGTGTCATCGACCGCAACCAATATGACGTTTGGGTAAACAATCAGTCCAAAGACATCAAAACTCGAGCAAATCAGCGCGCTCAACAAATCCTTGCTGAGCATCAAGTCCCACCACTCCCAGATGAAGCTGAACAGGTGATTAAGGAGATTTTGGAGGAGAGAGCATCCGATTAGAAATTTGAAATTTCCAATCATATTAAAAAGCCTGGCAGAGATCATCATCTTGCCAGGCTTTTTTTACGTGCAAAATTGTTGGTTAACTCTATGCTCGAATTTCTCGGATATCTCTGATCTCCTGACCTTCGATTTTTTTCAAGACCTCAGCCAGTTCATCTATGGTGACATTACGAACTTTCAATACCATATCCCAATAATCAGGTGTTTTAGGAGCAGGCACACCCCCACTGGAATAAATTCCCCAACCTTTTGAGGCAATCGCTGTCGTCACCTTGGCAAACTCTCCCACTTTGTCTGGGACGCGGATGGTTACTCGGACCCCCTTTACACCGCCGCCGAGGATAGATGACAGTTCAGCCAACAGATCTATCTCAGAGATGATCCCAATCACAATCCCATCCTCATCTACAACGGGCAGGCAGCCAATTTTATTACGACACATGATCGCAGCAGCGTCTTCAATAACAGCTTCCTGGTGGATGGTCACCAAATCTTCCTGTTTAACCATCACGTCCTTCACCTTCAACTTGGAAAGTATCCGGCTGATCTCCCAAACGTTAAAGCTCGTTAGATCGGAAGGGGGTATATTCAACCTGTTCCGGGTAACCAATCCAACTAACCGTTTACCATCCGTAACGACTGGTAAATGCCGGACCTTGTTTTCGACGATAATTTGCTGTGCCTTTGTTACCAAAGCTTCGGGGGATATCATTATCGGATGTTTCGTCATATAATCTCGAACTAACATGATCACATCTCCTCTTTCGGTTGGGTAATAACCGGATCAAAACTTGACAAAATTTCCATCGGCAGGTGGCAGAAGATACGGTGGTCTTCTGTCACATCTTTCCAGGGAGGGGTCTCCATTTCACAGATTTTCCCCCCATCAGGCAATAGACTCTTACGTGGGCATCGGGTATGGAACCGGCACCCGCTCGGTGGATCAATTGCACTAGGCACAGCTCCCTCTAACCGGATGTGCTTCTGCTGGACTGTGGGGTCAGGAATGGGTACCGCTGAAAGTAATGCCTCCGTATAGGGATGATACGGGGGTGCATAGATCGCATCCGCAGGGCCAATCTCCATAAATTGGCCGAGATACATGACCGCCACCTGATCTGAGAAAAAGCGCACCACACTGAGATCGTGTGCAATAAAAATCAGGGTTGTATCATATTCTTGCTGAATTTCCAATAAGAGGTTCAAGATCGCCGCCTGGACAGATACATCCAACGCACTCACCGGCTCATCACATAAGACCAAATCAGGATGGCTGGCCAATGCTCTGGCAATTCCAACCCGTTGTTTTTCACCTCCGCTTAGTTGGCGAGGTAGCCGGTCATAATAGTTTTCACCCAAACGCATCGACTCCAGAATCTTGATCACTTCCTTGCGAATCTGGTTCTTGGGGACGGTGCGGAAATGTTTCATTGGGCGTCCAATTTGCTCTCCGACCGTATAAGACGGATTCATCGTCGAATCCGGGTTTTGGAACACCATCTGTAATTCCTGGATTAAATGTTGATTGCGCTTTGTAATACCCTGAGTGATATCAAACCCTAAGAACTTCGCTTCTCCAGAAGTAGAATCTTCCAAACCAATGATCGTTTTTATCAGGGTGCTTTTCCCGCAGCCAGATTCACCCACAATTCCTAAAGTTGAACCTTTGGTCACGGAAAAAGTAGCTCCTTCGACAGCTTTCACATACCGCTCCTCCCCTAAGCCGAGAACATCCTTAAGAGAAGTGCCTTTAACTTCATAATATTTTTTCAATCCGTCCAGTTCCATGATTTTCTCGCGGCCGACTTTTTCAGTTTCAACGACAGGGGGAAGAATGTCTTCTGAAGGTGTCCATTTTGAAGCGTCAATTTCCTCATAAAAATGGCAGCGCACAGAACTGTCTTCTCCAACACTTCGGAGCTGAGGTCTTTCTGTTCGGCACCTTTCTTGGACATAATCACACCTTGGGCTGAAAACACAACCTACAGGGCGGTTATTTGGAGGCGGAACCCGACCGCGGATAGGATATAGAATACTGGTAGCTTTGTCTGCGCCTAATTTCGGCACACAGCGGATTAACCCTTGCGTATAAGGATGGCGTGGATTTGCGTAAATATCCTCAACAGTTCCCCTTTCCACCATCTCGCCAGCGTACATCACACCAACCCTTGTTGAGACACGTGCGACAACCCCCAGGTTATGAGTGATATACATAATCGCAGTGTCAAAATCACGCCGCAATTCCGCAATCAAATCTAGGACAGCCGCCTCAACAGTGACATCAAGAGCGGTGGTCGGTTCGTCCATGATCAATAAGGCCGGATTATTAAGCAATGCCATTGCAATCACGACACGCTGCTGCTGTCCACCGGAAATTTGATGGGGATACCGTTTCATCACGTTTGCGGCATCCGGCATATATACTCGTTCAAGCATCTCAATGCAGCGTTTTTCTGCCTCCGCTTTATCAATGCCAGTGTGAACCGTCAAAACTTCAGACATTTGGTCGCCCAGGCGCATAGATGGATTGAGCGCCTGCATTGGGTCCTGATAAACCATGGCAATCTGATCTCCACGCAAACGGCGCAGCTCTTCCCCAGTGACTCCAACCAATTCCTGTCCCTGGAATTTAATACTGCCGCGTTTTACATACCCATTGGCACCCAAAAAGTTTAGCACTGCCCAAGCAACCGTGCTTTTACCGCAGCCGGATTCACCCACAATGCCATGAGTCTCTCCCCGGCATATCTCGAACGAGACATTCTGCACCGCTTCGATCTCTCCACCGCGCACCTTGTAAGCAACGGCTACCTCTTCTAATTTCAGTACAGGAGGTGTTTCTTTTTTTATTATAGTCATGGTCCCTCCCTTATTTCTGGTAGCGGGTGAGTTCTTCGCGCAAGCCATCCGCAAAGAGGTTCAACCCGATTACCAGCGAGGCTATCGATAATGAAGGCCAAATTACTGCCAGCTGGTTGATAAATATATTATTCCGTGCGTCATTGACCATATTGCCCCAATCTGGGTCTGGCGGCGGTAGTCCAATTCCCAGGAAACCGAGCGTACCGATAGCGAAAATCGCATACCCGACTCTCAGCATCCCATCGACCAATAGCGGTCCACGCGCATTGGGTAGGATTTCCCGGAACATGATGAACCAGACACTTTCTCCGCGCGTTTCTGCCGCACGGATATAATCGCGAGTTTTGATATCCATCGCTAAACTTCTTACAAGTCGCGCCACCCCCGGTGCACCTGTAATGGTGATTGCCAAGATCACCACCAAGTCACCTTGGCCCAGAGCTGCGATAACGACCAGATATAGAACTATTCGAGGGAAGGCGATCAGTGCATCCAAAACCTGCATCGTAATCTGATCCCACCACCCTCCGCGATATCCAGCATTCAACCCCAAAAATGTACCCAGCGCCATTGAACCCAGCACGCCCCAGATTGCCACACCACCCGGAATAGAGATCGAGTTTTCTCCTGGTAAGCGTGTCTTGAGTAAAATAACTTGGGTGCCTTGCATGAGCCGTGATAGGATATCCCGGCCAAGATGATCGGTGCCAAGCCAATTTTGAGAATTAGGACCTAGGTTTTGAATAAAATCACTGGCGTTGGGGTCATAGGGGGTCCAAAACAGGGAGACAAATGCTACCACGACCCAAAATACGACCAACAATAATCCAATCGTAGCCACCCTGGATTCAAAAACAATCGAGATGCTCTTCCACATCGCTTGGAATCGGGAAGGACGGCGTGATGTTTGTGTA
>JARROY010000091.1:0-8378 GCA_037383445.1 Anaerolineales bacterium
CCGGTAATCTTTCAACCAAGGTCCAATAATATCCTCAGATTCAATCAGCTGAATCTTCCCTGACCAATCTTCAGGTGAAGGATGCCAGATCACGCATTGAGTAATCTCAATGAAGTATTCAATTTAGTCACTTTGATACTATTCACGGATAAATTCGTGTGTCAGGCCGATAGCACGCTTGTTGCCGAATACATCATTTCAATCGGATGTTCACATAACACCTTAATTGTGAACGCTGAGAAATTTATCCAGAAGTCGGTTAAATTCCTCGGGTTTCTCCATCGGAGCGGCATGGTGAGAATCTTCCATCACCTCCAAATGAACTTCCGGAATCTTATCAAGGAACACTTCTTTTTCATTCAACGGGGTATAGTCATGTTCAGCGGCAACAATTAGCGTGGGGCAAACAATCTGATCAAGTCCATCAACCACGCTCCATCCAACCAAACTTTTCAAGGTTTCGCGGTAGGCATACGGTTCGTTCTGAGAGCACCGTTCGACAAATAATTCTCTTAAGGTCGCTTGTTCTGGTTTCGGGAAGAGTCGCTTGCTGAGAACTTTTCCTAATCGTCGCATCCCCAAAATTCGGATGATGAGTATCCGCTGCCAGAGAAGATATAAATCTTTGAAATTGCGCACCATCAATTCTGCTCCGGTATTTACAACGACAAGGCTTTTCACCAGTTGAGGATAGTCGATCGCAATTTGGAGAGCAATCATCGCTCCCATGGAAATCCCCACAACGTTAACTTGGTCCATTCCGAGTACCTGAAGCAAGTCAACACACTCCCTGGCAAACAATTGTATACTGTACGGTCCCGAGGGTTTGTCAGATTCTCCTGACCCACGCACATCATATACAATCACCTGATATTTTTCAGAAAAAGTTGAGATCTGCTGTTCCCAATCTTTGCCGCAGGAACCCAAACCATGGATAAACAATAAAGGTTGTCCTTCTCCATAGATTTGGTACGAAACATTTATTCCGTTGACCAGAACATAAGGCATATAATTTCCTCCAGGTTATGTTCCATTTTAAACCTAAGTAGTGGCTTTGGGTTGAAAATTCCCTGGTATAAGTAATTATAGTCCATTTAACTTTTGAAGTTACGGATATTCTATCAGAGACAAACATCAAGTCCTATTACATCGAATAGCCCTCAACTTTTCCATGCGAAGATCCAAAGCAAGTACTTGACATTTTCCGGTTTCACCATGTATGATTTATCCATACAATTAAATATTGGAGAAAAAGCGGCTGAACCTTGGATTTTTCCAAGGCGACGAGGTAGAGGTTCTTCTCTGCGAAGAGAACGCTAACTACAAAGTGAATTTGTAGGAAAATCGGATGATCAGCGGATGCCTCTAAAGCCTGACCACAGGCTTTGTTTCTCCCTTCCGAATAAAGGAGTTTTCGAAAACCATTTGGTGACAGATGGGACAAGATAGTTCCAGTGGTTTAGGAAATCTGCAATATTTTGACAGATCCCTAATAAAATACGGAAGGGTGCAACCCAAAATATAGAAGAACAGGTATGCACCTCAAAATGCATATCTGTTTTTTGTTTAAGCGGAGTCGCCATGTCAAATAAGTCTAGTTATATCCGTTACCATATTGATACCAAAGCTGCGCCAGATATCAAAAAATGGCCGTCCCGTTTTCGTGTTAAAGTCGGAAAAATCGGGTTGGCAAAATATCTTCTCTCAGAAATTCGTAAGTACGGCTGGCAGTCCTGGAAGCGCAAAGATGTTATCCTCAGCCGCCCTTGTCTTTATGGTGTCTTTTCAGGACCAATTGGTGGCTTCGCTCCCCAACCTGAACATTGTGTGGGATGTTTACGATGTACCACAGAAAATCCGGAATTCATTTCCGTTACTCACAATCCAGAACGCAAAAAATTAGGCGACTCTTTTTTTACTAGCGATTATATTAATGCCCTTAGTTACGAAAGCAACGAGGGATTAATTCCTGTACGCGGAGCCGGTTATCGCGGAAAATTCGGTGGTGAGGGGTGGGATGGGATGTGGACCGATATGTCAGAAATTGTCCGCCCAACCCGAGATGGCATCCACGGACGAGAGTTTATTTCCACAGTAGTTGATATTGGATTTCGACCCAATTACTTGGAATTTGATGATCAATCTCAGCCAATCGGCAAACAACCAAAAGTTGTGTCTATCCCATTGCCCCTCATCTTCGATACCCTTCCTGAGGTTTCACCTAGGAACCTCCTCACACAGATTGTCACCCAAGCCGCCGATTCTCTCCAAACCCTGGTAGTTGTACCAATAAAGTCTATCATTGAATTGGATATGGCCGGAAATCACATCATCCCGTTGGTCCGGCCTGAGGAAATCGATTTACTCCCTCAGTTGGCATTTGATCCAGAACTTATCGAATTGGATGGATGGCATCCATCCCTATTCAAATCGTTGTCCAAGCACTTCCCAGATGCATTGCTCATTTTAAGAATCCCATTCCCAAACCAAGAAGACCTGCTTAGCTACGTCAACCAGGGTATTCATACTTTCCATCTATTGGCAGATTTCCACGGGAAGAATAAAGAAGGGACATTCATCCTGGATATGATCAGAAAAACGCATCAAATATTGATCGGCGCTGGAATTCGTCAGGAAGTAACCCTGCTGGGCAGCGGCGGAATCATTGCAGCAGAACATATCCCAAAGGCAATTCTCTGTGGTTTAGATGCTGTGGCTCTAGACACACCGATCCTCGCCGCTCTACAAGCTGATTTTGATGGTGAATGCAGAGACAGAGATGAAAGTAAATTTAATTTACCCCAGAATCTCTCACTTGATTGGGGTGTCCAAAGAATCCTAAACCTCACTGCTGCTTGGCGGGATCAATTGCTAGAAATTAGTGGTGCTATGGGCATTAGAGAAATCCGCAGGATGCGCGGAGAAATGGGCAGAGCAATGTTTATGAAGACTCTCGAAGCAGAGGCATTTTCAGGAGTAGCTGGTTATGAGCGCTAACATCAAAACGGATGAACAACTTATCGTCGAAAAACATACCCAACACCTCCACGCAGGGTATCATACTTGGTCGCACGATATGCTTGACGTTACCCGGGCCATGGGGGATTTTCGTTGGACCAATGATCTGATCTTATCCACATACTACCAGGCAGAACACTGTGAACCTCCCCAAAATAATCTCGAATACAAGACCGGCCAATCCGCAGGCGGATTCGATGTACTGGATTTTAATTGGTTGGCTGAGGACCAATGGACGCCTGGCAATATAAAAATTGATCTATCTATCCCACTTAATCGTAAAGGGGAGGGATCGGAAATTACGATCCCAATCCCCATTTAAGGAGGGGGGATGTCTTACGGGTCGATCAGTGAGCAGGTGATGCTCTCCAGAGCAATCGCCGCTAGGGAGTGGTCCACATTCTTCTCCACAGGAGAGGGTGGATATCCAACCTCTCTAGTACCTTATAAAGACCATATTATCACCCAGGTGGCCACGGGGATGTTCGGTGTTCGGGAAGAAACCGTTCAATATGCCCGAATTGTAGAGTTTAAATATGCCCAGGGGGCAAAACCAGGTTTGGGAGGGCACCTACTTGGTGATAAAGCGACTTCGACAGTAGCTGAATTACGAGAATCAGTCCCCTGGGTTAGTTTGTTCTCCCCATTTCCATTCCATTCTGTTTACTCCGTAGAAGACCACCGAAAGCACGTCGATTGGATAAAGACCACTAATCCAAATGCTTTGGTCTCGGTAAAGGTTTCCACCCCAACAGATGTGGACATGGTGGCTGTCGGCAGCTTCTTCGCTGGTGCAAACATTATTCATTTAGATGGGTCTTATGGGGGGACGGGAGCTGCCCCTGAGATTGCCAAAAAGAACATTGCCATGCCTATCGAGTTTGCAGTGCCGAAAGTACATAAATATCTGCAGAGCGAGGGCATACGGGATAATGTTGTCTTAATGGCTAGTGGAGGGATCCGAACCGCCTATGATATTGCCAAAATCATTGCCCTAGGAGCGGATGGTGCAATATTGGGAACAGCCGAACTGGTAGCATTAGGCTGTACTCGCTGCTCAAATTGCGAGCGCGGAAGGGGGTGTCCATTTGGGATCACCACAACGGACCCATTACTATCACAGTTCATTTCGCCTGAATGGGGGGCAAAACGGATCATCAACTTGTTTCATTCATATGCAGGACAGTTAAGACAAATATTGCGCCAGCTTGGGTTGTCTAGTATTCGGGAACTGCGCGGCCGCAAGGACCTCTTAGTTTACTTAGGAAAATCGGAGAATGGCAAATGAACCAGACATCCATTGTCAAAAAAATAATTCAATCCAGGAAAAGAATTGTTCCCAATACAGGTTTCATTCACCCTAGAGATGAGGTCGCTGAGGGGGGTTGTGGCGTTATCGGGATGGCATCCAATGTCCAAATTAGTGCAAGTCACATGCTTCAAAGTCTGGAGCAGATGCGCAATCGTGGTAACGGTAAAGGAGGTGGAATCGCCGCAGTAGGGTTGGTAGCCGAAGAGTTTGGGGTAACTCAGGAAATTCTCGAAAACGATTATCTTATAGCAGTTGCATACCTGGACACTTCCGTTCGTAACCAGTTAGAAAAGGATTTCATCGATAAAATTTTTGTTATCGATCATATTCACAAACAAGATCAGCTCGAGGATTATACCGCCTTAGATGGACTTGATGTCCATCCCCCAGAGGTGGTTGAATATTTCGTCCAATTAAAACCTGATGCAGTAAAAGAGTTTGTCCAAGCCAATGGAATGCAAAACCTGCCACAACGAAAAATTGAGGATGAAATCGTTTTCCAGAATACCTATCTGCTCAATACCACCTATTACAAATCGACGGGTGATAAACAAGCCTTCGTTCTATCTCATGGTAAGAATATGCTCGTGCTGAAGATGGTGGGGTTTGGGGATGATGTCATCCGTTACTACCGACTGGAAAACACCCATGCCAATATCTGGATCGGACATCATCGTTACCCGACCAAAGGCCGGGTATGGCATCCGGGGGGAGCTCATCCATTTATTGGTTTAAATGAAGCCCTGGTCCATAACGGGGACTTCGCCAACCACGCCTCGATCAGCGAGTATCTTGCCCAGCGAAACATCTATCCTCTCTTCCTAACGGATACTGAAGTTGCCGTCCAGGTCTTTGATTTGCTTCACCGTACCTACGACTACCCACTTGAATATGTAATTGAAGCAATGGCCCCTACCACGGAAAGAGATTTCACGCAGCTTACCCCAGAGAAACAGGAAATTTATAAAATGCTTCAAGTCTCTCATATGCACTGCTCGCCAGATGGCCCGTGGTTTTTCCTCATTGCTCAATCCGATACCCATGCTGATGACGGTCCCACTTACCGCCTTACCGGTATCACGGATACCAGCATGCTGCGTCCCCAAGTATTTGCCTGGCAAGAAAACCAACTTCAAAATGGACAAACCGTGGCTATCGGATTAGCCGCATCCGAAAAACAGGGCATCGATGCTGCCTTAGCCAGTCTCTCAAAAACCGATCCTCGATTTTGGAATCGAGCAGACCGTTATTGGAATGCTCGAGGAGGAAGCCATACCGATGGTGGAGCATTTATTTTTGAGATTCGAAAAGATCATGGCCAGCAGCTGATCACCGTTAGAGATAAGTTCGGTGAAGAAGTCCCTGTGCCAACCTCGACAACTGCCTATCATCTTGCGAATGGCAAGGATTCGAGCAATGATTTCGGTCTGCCCGATAAAGTTAAAGAGGACCTTTTTAATTGGTATACAAAACAGATCAAAACCTGGACCTATCAGGAATTGGTTGGATTCTTAGACGCAATTGTAGAAAAGGGAGAAAAAACTCAGCAATGGGAAGAAACCCTCGATCTGCTTACATTGATGATGGATCGTCGCTACAACACCGTGAATTTACGACGAAGTAGTCTTCTTTCCTTAATCGATCAAGCTTTTGAAAGGGCAATTTCGCTAATTGCAGACCAACCTTCTAAGAAATTTGTTTCACTCAAATATGGACAAAGCTTGCCTGAACCTAAAAATGATCAGCAAACGATCATCATCGATGCCAGTGACTATCCACCTGAGGGAGAAAATTCGGCAGCCAGAGAAATTCACCGTCTATATGAAAAAGGCTTCAAGAAAATTATGCTGGTCCATACTGCTGGGCACCGGTTTATCGGGGTTGGCTTTGGTCCGTCCACTGCATCGGTTAAGATCGACGTGTATGGTTCCCCCGGAGATTATCTTGCCTCTGGGATCGACGGGATGCAAATCTTTGTCCACAACAATGGGCAGGATCAATTAGCTCAAATAATGAAAGCGGGAAAACTGGTCGTCCATGGGGATGTGGGTCAGACATTTATGTACGGCGCCAAAGGGGGAGAAGCCTATATCCTAGGTAATGCCGCAGGTCGGCCGCTAATCAATGCTGTTGGCAAACCGCGGGTAGTGATCAATGGTACCTGTCTCGATTATCTTGCTGAATCCTTCATGGCAGGAGAACCCCTCCATGGTGGGGGATTCGTAATTGTTAATGGGATTTATTTTAACGAGGCAAATGAGATCATTGACCTTGATACTCCCTACCCGGGTGGAAACTTATTTTCTCTAGCATCAGGCGGTGCCATCTATATCCGAGACCCTCGGCGTGTGGTCACCCCAGAACAACTTAACGGTGGAGAGTTCACTGAATTTACTGCTGAAGATTGGGAGTTGATCGAGCCATATCTAGCCGAAAACGAACGCCTGTTTAATATCCCGGTTGAGAGGTTGTTGGAAGATGGCGGGAAACATTCACCGGCAACTATGATCTACCGTAAAATTCAACCCAAAACTATGCGCGCCCTACAAGCGGAAGAATCTTGGGTCACTAAGGAAAGTAGAATGCATTCAAAATAGGTTGATAATCCAAGTTCAAATTGAGCGTAATAATCAAAAAATTGGATTTTGAATGAAATAATTGATTTTCGTGCTATATTTATTTAAAGACCGGGTAACTAAATAAATATATTCGTGAAACCACAAATCCTAAACTCTAAAATATTTATTCCACCATCTTCCTCGAAACTAGTACCGCGCCAAATGATCTATTGAATAAAGGTCTAAATTGTAAGTTAAGCCTTGTCTCCGCTCCTGCAGGTTATGGGAAAAGCACCCTCCTTGCCAATTGGGTTGAGCAGCAACAATTGCCTTGCGCCTGGATTTCTCTCGATGAGAAAGATAACGATCCTGCAAGATTTTTCACCTATCTAATTGCTGGTCTGAAATTGATCAGGCTGGATTTTGATGATAAGCTCCTTTCCACCTTTCAAGATCAAGACACGGATTTAGCAGAGTCATTCCTGATGCCACTCATCAACCGGATTTCTAATACCGATGACCGATATTACTGGTATTAGACGATTGCCATCTCATCCAAAACCAGGCTATCCATACCGCGATGATCTTCCTGTTGGATCATCTACCCAGGAACATGCATCTAATCATTGCAACCCGTTCCGATCCGCCTCTTCAATTAGCCAAGATGCGAGCCCAGGGTGAACTCAGCGAGATCAGGGTAAACGATTTACGCTTTACTGCTGAAGAAGCGGTTAATTTCCTTAATCAAAGAATGGGCTTCAACTCATTGCTGGAGGGTGCACCAATCAAGAAATTGCACAGGAACTCTACCTTTCCTTGCACACCGTGAAATCCCACGCCCGCAATATTTTCGGAAAATTCGGAGTTAAAAAACCGCACTGAGGCAGTTGCTAAAGCCAGGTTATTCGGGTTGTTATCCCAAGACTAAAGCTCAACTAAATATTTTTTGCTATCGGGGGGATAATTGCTTTAATCACTCTTAACTCATCCTTAAGAACGTTTATTTTATCGTGTGGAATCTCCATACTTTAGATAAATTGTTTAGATACGAGCCAATAAACTCTTGTAGACGTGAAACAATAAACTTTTCCATGGAAAATATAAATGACAAACCTATCCCAAAAAGATTCCACGAAAAATCCTTTCTCAACTTACCAGATCACGATAAAAGGCACACTCGCTGAAAATTGGGCAGATTGGTTCAACGGGATGCTAGTAAGGATTGAAAGCGATGGAGAACAATCTTCCCAAACCACAATTACCTGTAATATTCGAGATCAATCCGAATTGGTTGGGATCATTAACTGGCTGCACAACATGAATTTGACTTTACTTAAATTGAATTGGATTCAATAGGGTAAAAAAATACAAGGAGAGGGATTATGTGGAGAATAATTATTCGATGGATCAAAAAAATTATTCAAGAAAGACCATCAACACATATTGATGTGAAAATTTTTGAGAAATAGGCCAGGAGGTAAAAATGTCTA
>JARROY010000092.1:0-7321 GCA_037383445.1 Anaerolineales bacterium
TCCAGAAAATAGTGCAATCCCGATACTGCTCCATGCCGCTCCGGCTTGTTTGGCTTTAGCTCCCATCAGCAAATTATCTGCACTGAAAGCAGCTAACGTAAGCAAAGTGATTGGTACAAAGAACCATAGGGCACGTCCGGTAAACCCATCAATAATGCCGTAGAACAATGCCCCTGCCCAAATAACCATATTGCCGGGAAAAATTGGCACTATCAACCCGAATAACCCAAGCAGCATCACAATGAAGACAAACCATGGAAATGCGATATTCAAAGCTTGTGCGATACCTTCGAACATGCTCTATATTTTCTCCAGAACCTTTATCCCACCCATCCAGGGATACAGTACCTCTGGAATTACAACAGAACCATCTGGTTGCTGGTTATTTTCCAGTATTGCAATCATTGTTCTCGGCAAACCCAAACCAGAACCGTTCAAAGTATGTACTGGACGTACAGATCCGCCTTCTTCAGGACGATACCGGATCATGCCGCGCCGTGCCTGGTAATCCCCCACATTAGAAAGTGAGGAAATTTCCAACCATTCTTGGCAACCTGCCGACCATGCCTCTATATCATAAGACAGCCTAGCAGTTTCGCTGGTATCTCCTGCACATTTCAAAATAACTCGGTAGGGTATTCCAAGCAGCTTACAAGTTTCTTCTGCATTTGCGACCATTTTCTCCAATTCCTGCTCTGAGTTTTCAGGTAGACAGTATTTGTACATCTCAACTTTATCAAATTGATGGCCGCGCTTAATCCCACGCACATCACGCCCGGCACTCATCTTTTCACGCCGGAAACACGGTGAATATGAAGTGTAATAGAGCGGCAAGTCTTTTTCTTCAAGTATTTCATCCATATGCAAACCCGTCAGAGAAACTTCTGATGTTGGAATAAAATATAGATCTTCTTCGTGGTCTTTATAAAGCCCATCCGCAAATTTCGGAAGTTGGCCCGCCCCATATAAAATTTCTCCTCGGACTACGAACGGTCCATACATTTCTGTATAGCCTTGTTTGATATGCAGATCTAACATAAAGGAAATCAATGCTCGCTGTAACCGGGCTCCGGGGCCATTCAGCACATAAAAACGTGAACCGGCCAATTTAACACCGCGTTCAAAATCGAGGATTCCCAATTCTGGTCCAAGATCCCAATGGGGTTTGTATTCAAAATTTCCGGTTGGATGTTCACCCCAACGCCGGACCTCAACATTATCCTCTTCAGTAAAACCATCTGGGACTCGTTCGTCCGGGATGTTCGGGATGACAGACATCACTGCGTTCAGCTCAGTTTCGAGCTGTTTGACTTCTTCATCCAGAGTTTTTATCTTATCCCCTACCTCCCTCATGGCGGCTATCTTTTCCTCACGAGCGGCTTTATCCTTCATTTTGCCGATTTCTTTGGAAACTGTATTGCGTTCAGCTTTCAGACTTTCAACTTCTTGCAGCAAATCACGCCACCGGGAATCTATCCGGACTACCTCATCTACCGGAGAGGGATCCATCCCCCTTTTTTGCATCCCAGCTCGCACCACATCAGGATTCTCTCTAATCAAATTGATGTCTAACACGACAGCACCTCCTGTAAGATCGACGTTTAATTTTCAGGTTCAAAATACCCGGTCGCCGACCAAATAGTAACGCTCCCCTTCCCGCAGGACGAGGGGAGCGCTCGTGGTGCCACCTGCATTTACCAACCAAGATCAGAAAGATCTAGCTGGCCTTATACCTTCGCGCTAACGGGCGAACCCGGCTCCTTTACATGGGAACCAATATAAGTAAGGTTCACCATCCTGCAGGAGCAACTGCCTGATATCGTGTTTCAGGCGGTGGAGTGGATTTCTTAGCCCTGGATGCTGCCTTTCACCGGCCGGCAGCTCTCTGAGAACTCAGTGACCAATACTCTTCCCCACGCTGTTTTGTTTTCGATATGGGTTGATTATACAAATATTTTGGTGGCCGTGTCAAGCAGGGATTTAAACCTGAGAAAAAATACCAAAAACTATAATTGTAAACACCTGCAATGAAATTCACATTGTTTATATACTTTTCAAATTGGACAAAATATGCAATAATTATGCCAGGAGTAAAATGAAACCAGTGACCGAAGAATCCAAGCCGACAACCCCTTTCACCAAAAAACAAGCTTATCTGGTTCATGATAACTTGCTTTACCGCATTCATGCCCCAATCATTTTTCTCGGGCGCCACCCGAACAATAATTTGATTCTGACTTACCCTACTGTGTCACGTTTTCACGCCCGAATAAAATATGAGGATGATAAGTTTGTTTTGTATGATTACGGCTCAAAATACGGCACTTTTATCAATGACCACCAGATCAGCCGCCAGGTGCTAAACTCTGGTGATGTCATAAAATTAGCAGATGTTGAAATACTGTTCATTGATGAAAGCAAAGGTTTACAGCTCGAACTGGAAAAAGCCACGGGCGATCTCTCCGACTAATTTTTTCCAAATTTCCTAGAAAGTTCAAAATAATGTTTTAGTATTTGAATAACTATTTTTCCTGTTTAAGGTTAATATTGACATATTGTGATTTAAGGATTTAATAGCATCCATAATATCCGCTTTAAAATCAACCTGGTGGGAGCAGCTCACCATAAAAAAGCAGGAGCATGAAGAATGATTTACGATTTCTTTGATCCCAACTATTCTGGAGATCCTTTCCAATTATTCGGTCCAAAACATTTGCTCGTTCTGGGCATTATTTTAGCTATTATTCTCTGGTTGATCTTTGGCTGGAAAAACCCTTCAGAAAACGGGAAACGTCGTGTCCGGTATCTTCTGGCAGCTACATTATTCGTTTGGGAAAGTGCTTGGCATATTTGGTCTATCTGGACAGGTACCTGGACAATCACTTATCATCTTCCCCTTCACATTTGCAGCATTATGGTTTGGTTGAGTATTTATATGCTGCTTACCAAGAATTATCGAATCTATGAATTCTCCTATTTTATTGGAATCTCAGGAGCACTCCAACCACTACTGACCCCAGAAGCAGGTATATATGGTCTATGGCACTTTCGCGCCTTGCAAACGATGATCGCCCACGGAGCACTAGTTATTGCGCCTATTTATATGACTACCAAAGAGGGTTTTAGACCAACCTGGAAATCTTTTTTGCGAGTAGCCATTGGCACTAATATTTACATGGGTATCATTCATTTTGTCAATTTGGCTATTGGCAGCAACTATCTTTTCACTGTTGGCAAGCCGCCAACCGCTAGTCTATTAGATGTACTCGGTCCTTGGCCAATTTACATCTTAGCCATGGAGGCTATCGGATTTGCCCTATTTTTATTGCTTTATTTACCCTTTATAATCAAGGACATCCGAACCAAAAAAGCAAGAATAGCCATCGCATAAATTCCCCCAACCAGCAATAACTATCCACAAAACAACTGCTCGACCTCACCTGTCTAGATTATTTTTCTTAATCGGTTTCAGTCTGAATATATTGGCTAAATTGTTCTGTCAGCATATCCACTTGAGCATCAATTTTCTGCGCCGCTTCCTGGATCATTTCAACCATTTCTCGAAATTGAGGATCATCCTCTGAAGCAAATTTCCTCTTAAGAACGGCATTGGCTGCGGTTACCAAACCGAGTAAATGTTTTAGGTCGTGAGTGTACTCACCCAATTGACTCCTGATAAAAATCCTTTGTTCAACCGGGCAAGTATTAACCAGCTCTGCCAATTCCAAAAATACACCTTGGCTCGGGTCAGGAGATGAGGGATCATGGCTCATCCTTCTTCTTGCTCCTCGTCACGGCTGCGCAGGTGAGGAAATAAAATCACTTCCCGGATATTTGGCTGATCCGTGAGTAACATCACCAGTCTATCGATCCCCATCCCAAACCCGCCGTTCGGTGGCATGCCGTAACGCATTGCCCTCAGATAATCCTCATCCATTGGATGATAATCATCATCCTCTTCAGAACTATACTCCCTGCCCATCTCCTTAAAACGCGCTTCTTGCTCCAGAGGATCGTTTAATTCGGTAAAGGCATTACACAATTCCATTCCAGCCATAAAACCTTCAAATCGTTCTACCATTTCAGAATCACCGGGCATATTTTTTGCCAAGGGAGATATATCACGCGGATAGTTATACAAAAATGTGGGCTGAATGAAGGTCGGTTCTAAAAATTCTCCAATCAGCATATCAATCAATTTTCCACGCGGGATATCTCCAGTTACTTCTAAACCTCTGGATTTCATCACCTTTGCTAAACTGGCGGAATCTGGATACTGGTCAAGATCAATACCAGCCAGTTCGACAATTCCATCTTTTAATTCCATTCGCGCCCAGGGCTTACTGAGGTCAATTTCTTCCCCTTGATACCTAACTCGGCTGCTGCCAACGACCTGTTCTGCAACAAAACGCACCATCTCCTCGGTTAGGTCCATGACCATTTGGTAATCCGCATAAGCCCAATAAAACTCGAGTTGAGTAAACTCTGGATTGTGTGTCCTATCTACACCTTCGTTCCGAAAATCCCTCCCAATCTCATAAACACCTTCAAAACCACCAACCAAGAGACGTTTTAAATAAAGTTCAAATGAAATTCTTAAGTACAATTCCTGTTTAAGTTGATTATGATACGTCGTAAACGGTCGTGCAGCAGCCCCACCATAAATTGGTTGGAGAATGGGGGTTTCAACTTCAATAAAATTCCGTGAATCAAAAAATTCTCGAAGTACTCGATTGACACTCGCACGAATACGGAATATCTCGCGGATGTCGGGATTAACTGCCAAATCAGCATAACGCTGACGGTAACGGGTTTCTGGATCAGACAAGGTAGCATGCCGTACAATCTCTCCGTCAACTTCGACATCTTTGGCAGCTGGGAGGGGTGTTACCGCTTTGGCAATCATTCGAAATTGATTTACTCTCAGAGAAGGTTCGCCAGACTTGGTACGCATCATCTCGCCACTCGCCTGGATAAAATCCCCCAGATCAAATTCGGACTTTAGCAAATTCAATGCATCTTCACCCACTTCGTTCATTCGGATAAATAACTGAACCCGCCCATACCCGTCTTCAATATGGGCGAATGCCAGTTTACCCATTGGACGCATAGACCGAATTCTACCAACCAACGTAGCCCGAACAGGTTCTTGCTCTGAATCCTTCTCCCATTCTTCCAATGCTAAGATGGCTTGCTGGCTGGTATGGGTGCGTTCAACCCGTTGAGGGTAAGGCTCAATACCCATTTTCCGCAGCCGGTCAATTTTCTCTAACCGGTTTTTCTCTAATTGAGTATATTTCTCTTCGCTCATTTGTATAACACCTACTCGCAAATTATTTTATGAAATTTATTATACATAAAAAGTCCCGCTAGAGGGCTGCTCTGCGGGACTTAAGGTTTTTATCTGTTGGTTTTTACTTGACTTCAACCACCTTCACCGTAAATGAGCCCGATGGAGCCTTTACTTCTACTTTATCGCCTACCTTCTTGCCCAGCAAAGCTTTCCCAAGGGGAGAGGCATGAGAAACCTTACCCTCACCAGGGTTTGCTTCAGCTGCGCCAACGATCTGGTATTCTTCAGGTTTATATCGGCCTTCTTTAATAACAACAACTGAACCGACTTCAATTTCCCCATTTTTATTTTTCTTCTTTTCAATTAATTTGGCATTGGCTAATAAAAGTTCCAATTCTCGAATCCGCCCCTCAACAAAAGACTGCTCATTTTTTGCAGCCTCGAATTCAGGGTCTTCAACAAATTCACCCAAGCTGCTTTCAGCAGCTTCATGTAGACGGGCGGCAACCTCTTTACGCTTTTCGTTGCGCAAGTAGGTAAGTTCTGCTTCTAGTTTTTCAAATCCTTCTTGTGTAAGAAATTCAGGTGACATCGCCTGCTCCTAGAGTTTTCTTTTCCATCTTCTATAATAATCTCTTGTAAATCAAGAAATAGTAGTTTTGGAATTCCCGAAATGAGTTTTAAACGATTACAGCAAGTACATATTTGCACTTACTGTCCGGGCGAAAATAATAGCATAATTTTGACGAGTTTGCAAGTCCTCTCAGCAACTTTTGATTTACAGTTAAGAAAAATTTAAGCTGGGTTAGCTGGATGCCAAAGCGTTACCCCTCCAAATTGATCTGCATGTTTAGCAATACCATTTCGCATTTCTGCCATAGAACTCCAAAAAGTGCTGATCTGAGACGCATAAGCTGCCACACTCTCTTGCCAAGCTTTTAAACCTAAATCCGTTACAGCCGTAATCAATGCCTTGTATCCATTTGGAATTAATCCCGGAATCGCCGCAAAATATTCTTGTGTGTATGGAAATTCTGGATAATACCAAACCTGATTTGGAAGCAGTTCGGCAACAACTCGCACAAGCTGGTGATCAACATGGTTTCCAACAGTCAGTGGTGAAACGAGAATGCTTCCTTCTGGCAAATTATCAGCCATCAAAGTAACCAGCCGTCGAATGATTGCATCATCTCCATGATTCAATCCTCCAAACAGGTCACCATGGGAGGTATACATAGGTTCTCCCGTTTTAGGGTGCTTTCGATAGATTGCATCGGGAAAATCAAAATTTCGAGCCCGAGCGCCTAAAATCGCCATAGCAGAAGCATCTTCCAGTCGCCGAGAAGGAACAACGTCTTCGGCAGTCACGCCCCAAATTTTGTGGTGTACTTGAGCATAAAGAGATAGCTCCCCAGGTGGAGGAAAACCCGCGAAAATGTTCCACACTTCTACATTTTGCCCTGCCTGGACTTGGTCCCAGATTAAACCACCACAGGAAAGTGCACCATCATCTAAATGAGGGGAAAGATAAATGAAATTCATGGCAAAATTATATGGAAAAAACTGGGTCATCGTCAAGTATTTTACACCTAACGTTTCAGATATAATATTGACGATTTCTCCCGACCACACCACATGGATAGTCTGTCACACAAAGATTATTCTTTTTTTATCCATTTTCTATCAAACCCCGAGCTATTTATTTAATTTTGATTCTTTATTCACCCATTCTTAAGCTATAATTACGCCGTCTATGTTTTTCACTCAATCCGACCCTGAAAGCCGGAGACGCGTCCGTGCTTTTCTAATAATCGCAATTCTCGCTACCCTCCCGTGTTACTGCGCAGGGTATTTTACTGTTCAATTAGATAAAAACCGTCCAACCCCTACCGCCACTCCAACCGTGACCGACACCGCTACCCCAACCTTTACTGCTACTGGAACCAGCACTCATACAATCTCCACCTCCAATACGCCGACACCCAGCGAAACACCAACTCAAACCCTCACCGCATCCCCATCAATTAC
>JARROY010000093.1:0-18994 GCA_037383445.1 Anaerolineales bacterium
GAGGGGACAAGCCCATTAATTATTGTATGGACTAAGTTTGGACCGTGATAGATCAGGCCGGTGTAAATTTGGACGAGTTTGGCTCCAGCATCCATTTTCTCCTGGGCATCTTGGAGAGAGAGTATCCCTCCGACGCCTATGATAGGAATCTTACCACCAGTTTGCTCATGGATGTGAGCAATCACCTGAGTGCTGAGCTTGGTTAGTGGTTTCCCGCTGAGCCCACCAGTCTCGCTTGCTAGGGTAGAGCACAGGTTTTCTCTAGAAATGGTGGTATTTGTAGCAATGATCCCATCGATTTTGCTCGATAAAATTACGTCAAGGGATTGATCCAGTTCATCTAAGGTCATGTCTGGGGAGAGCTTTACCAACAGTGGAATCCGTTTGCTGAGACGTGAGGATTGGATGTCTCTAGCTTGGAGGATTTCCTCTAACAATTCTCCTAAATAACTGGCATGTTGAAGCTGTCTCAGACCTTCCGTGTTAGGCGAACTGATATTTATGGCAAAATAATCTGCATAAATTGATAAAATATCAATTAATATTGAGTAATCTTTTCCGGCTTTGGCGAGGGGGGTATCTTTATTTTTTCCAATATTGATTCCGAGAATCGTGTTTGAAGGTATTCTTTTTGCCAGCTTTTGTGAGCAATAATCCCCCCCTTTCCCTGGGAACCCCATCCGGTTGATGACCGCTTGGTCTTTCACCAATCGGAAAACCCGCGGTTTTGGGTTGCCTTTCTGCGGATTAGGGGTTATGGTACCGATTTCAATGTGACCAAATCCTAAAGCAGATAATCCCGAAACTGCTAAGGCGTCTTTATCATAGCCCGCAGCAAGGCCGACTGCATTTGAAAAAGTTAGCCCAAACAAATTAACCTGATGGGATGTTTGAGTTCTATAATGGGCTTTTAATAAGTTTCTCAGTGGTGGAATGTACCCAATAAAAGACAGCAAACGCAGTGTTAATTGGTGAGCCGCCTCTGGTGGCAGTCTAAATAGAAATGGTCGGACGAACCGCTCGTACATGTTACATGGCTTTAGAATCTTGAATGAAATTTTCTACTGTTTGTTCCTGGTCAGTCGTTATCAATCCTTGTTCCCCCAGGATGGATACCAGTTTCGTGAGTGTAAAGACTGCATGAAGCCTCAATCCGGCATTGACAAGTTTTTCATTGGCCCCGGATTCGCGGTCAATGAGTACCACAATGTCCTCGACCTGGAGGCCTTCAAGTGTGAGTGTTTCGATGATCTCAAATTTACTGATCCCAGTGGTAGTGAGATCATCCAATACCACTATGCGCTCTCCAGATTGGTACTCCCCCTCAATTTTGGCTTTGGTCCCATATTCTTTTATTTCTTTCCGTGGATAAATAAGCGGCCATTTGCCTTGCAGACTAACCGCAGTTCCAATAGGGATAGCCGTATAGGGAATTGCTGCCATTCGGTCGAAGGTTAGACTTTCGAGGATTAGGTAGTAGGCTGAAGCAACTTTGAACAGCAAGGTTGGGTGGCTGGCAAGCATCCGCAGATCTATGTAAATCGGTGATTGTAAACCAGATTTGAGTGTGAAATCACCAAATTTGATGCAACCTGCCTCGAATAAGGCTTTTGCCAGATCCATATAGCGGTATGGGTCAATATCGTGGGGTGATTCAGTCCAGTTTTCACGAAAGGTGTTGATACGGCTGATAAAGTCCTCCGCCGCTTGGCGCGGATCATCCGCACGAGATATGGCACGCGAAATTGGGATGATCATTCCAAGTCCATCTGGTCTTAGTCCGGCTTGAAGAGCGTCTTCCAGGCCTGCTCCTTGCGCACCCACTCCGGGAGCGAGAATCCATAGCGAGGGGGCGGCTTTTCGGACTCGTTTTAGCGCTGTGGGATGGGTAGCCCCTACAACCAGACCAATATTGTCCTGAGTATTCCAACCCCGCGCTAGGGAAGCGACATGCTCGTAAACAGGTTTTCCTGAGACCAGAGGAATATCCTGAATATCGGAGGAGCCTGGATTTGATGTTTTGCATACCAGAAATGCGCCTTTTTCCGAGTCTTTAATAAAAGGCGTCAGAGAATCGAAACCCAAATATGGGTTTAGTGTGATGGCATGTGCGCCAAGAATATCAAACGCAGCATGTGAATAAGCATCTGCGGTAGAAGCGATATCCCCTCGTTTTGCGTCCAGCAGTATCGGTACTTCGGGTGGGATTGAAGCAATCAGAGTAGCTAAGGCCCGGTACCCTTGACCACCAAACGCCTCGAAAAAGGCAATGTTTGGTTTGAATGCAAGCGCCAGATCATGAGTAGCGTTCACCAAATCGAGACAAAACTCTAAAGCAGCATCTGCCGTTGGCTTTGGCAACTCGATAATATGGGGGTCTAACCCAATGCAAAGCAAAGAATTAATCTGCTTGGCACGTTCCTCTAGTCTTGAAAAAAAGGACATAGCTCTCTCCTTAATTCTGGTGCAATGGGTGTGGACATTTTATAGCCTAGCAGATTTTTCAATGAATGACCAGTAGACATTAACACGATCAGGCTTTTCCCAACACCATGGCGAGTAAAGCCATTCGAACATACAGCCCATATTCCATTTGGCGGAAATATGCTGCCCTAGGATCTGTGTCAAAATCCATACTAATTTCTCCTACTCTGGGTAATGGATGCATGACGATCATGTTTTCTTTTGCCTGCTGCATGACTTCTGGAGTGATTACATATGCATCTTTGACGCTGTCATAATCAGCGAGGGAATCGAAGCGCTCTTTCTGAACTCTGGTGACGTAGAGCACGTCCGTGTCTGGAAGGACTTCCAAAAGGTCGGTATGTTCGGTTTGTTGAATGCCCTTTTGGTTGATTTCATCCATTATTTCCTCGGGCATGCGTAAAATTTCCGGCGAGACGTAATGGAGTGTTACCCCGAAGAGTGACAGCAAGCGCGAGAGAGAATGAACCGTGCGTCCATACTTAAGGTCGCCTAACATGGTGACTGTAAGGTTATCTGCACTACCCAGTTCCTCTACAATTGTATATAAGTCCAACAAGGCCTGGGTAGGGTGCTCGCCTATCCCGTCACCAGCGTTCAGGATTGGTTTTCGGGCGTACTGGGCGGCAAGAGCAGAAGCACCTACTTCTGGGTGACGGAGAACGATCACATCAGTATAACATTCCAGCGTGCGGATGGTGTCTGGTAAGGATTCACCTTTAGAAACGGATGAATACCGAACTTCATTGATGGGAATGACGCTTCCACCAAGTCTTTCCATAGCAGACGTGAAGGATGACGACGTTCTGGTAGAGGGCTCGTAAAACAAGTTCGCCAGGATCTTGCCTTTCAGCAGATCAAACGTGCCAATCCGGGCAACCATTTCCCGCATTTCATGGGCAACCTCAAAAATGTAGATCAAATCCTCTTTGGAAAATTGCTTAACCGATAAGATATCGCGCCCGTAAAACTTGGCGGTCCTCTGGTCTCCCAGCGGAAGGTGAAGATTACTATCAAACTGTTTGTTTACCATCATACACTCCTTATTTTTAATTAATTTTACGAACATTCTCTCCGTAACCGGGTTGAACAAGTATTTTTCCTTCTTTGTATGCTTCCTCGCCTCTGAGAACCACTCTGCTGATACTCCCAGATACTGGATAGTTCTCGAAAGGAGTCCATCCACAGCGTGAAAACATTTTGTTGGCTGTAATTGAATATTGATGAACCAAATCTACTTCGATATACGTATCTGGTTGATCGGGTAAATTGAATATCCGTTTTGGGTTGGTGAACATCTTTATAATGAGTGTTTCAATTGAGAGACGGCCTAAATTGACTGCAGTTAGCATGAGCGGTAAGGCGGTTTCCAAGCCGGGAAATCCTGGCGGAGGGGTGTCTGAGTTTTTCTCTGCGACAGTGTGAGGTGCATGGTCAGTTGCGATGCAATCGATAATATCGAGATTATTCCAAAGAGCGGCTTGATCCTCTGGTGATGCAAGCACGGGACGAACCTCAGTAAACCCCTTTCCTAGATCCGGGAGATCATTCTCATTCAGGAAGAGATGATGTGGCGTTACCTCACAGGTGATTTTCAGTCCCTTTTCTTTAGCCAGACGGATGATAGCGATCTCTTCTTTGCGGGAAACATGGCAAATATGAAGAGAGCGGTCGTACAGTGCTGCCAGGAGAATGGCGGCCGCCATGGTGCGTTTTTCGGCATGGACAGCGAGCGGTAGATTTTTTGGCCAATACTTGAAATGTTCCATCCAGAGTTGCATCTGGTCTAATCGCAGTTCGCCAAAGGTGTGGTCCAGATACATCTTTAATCCAACAGCACAAGACGAACTTTCGGCAATCTCTTGTGCGTTATCTGGTCCAGCCCCTAGATATTGTCCGTAATCACAAAGTGCTTTACGTTTAGCGAGTTCCAATGATAATTGGATAGATGAGGCAGATGTGATTGGTGGGGTTGTATTGGGCATGGCGAGTATGGTGGTAAAACCACCGGCCAAAGCCGCTGAAGTACCAGTCTGCCAGTCTTCTTTATGGACCGCGCCTGGTTCGCGCATGTGTACATGAGGATCAATCAATCCGGGTAGTCGTATCTTTTTCATAGAGATAAAAAAAGAGCCTTCTATAATGAAGGCTCTGGTAGAAAGATCAAATGGGTTGTTAGCAGGCTCTTGTCCGCGAGCCCACTTATGTGGATTAATAACGCAGGTGCTTTCTTATCATGCATCTCGAGAAATTATTCTAACCAATATTCTTTATCTGTCAAGCTTTCTGAATTCCTTCGATAAAGGATCTTATTTCTGGGATAGCGGTGAGTTTTTCGTAGAAGAAGTTATTGACGACATTAATCACTTCTGCGCGAGCTGCTTCGGCTTGTGGAGAGAGTTCCATACTTTGTACATCTTTCACTAGTAGATCTCGCAGTCTTAGCAGCAAACGTACAATTTCCTCTTCCTCAACCCCTTCTAATACCCTAGTAACAGCCAATATCAATTCATCTGTTTGGTGGAGCAGAGTTTCTCCAGAGATAGAGGACCCTGGCTGGAAGCAATCATCTATCGTGCGGATGAGTGCCCAAACTTGGTAGAGCATTGTGGTCGGTTCATCGAAAAGTTCTCGAAGGAAGGCGGCCTCATTGTACCGGCCGGTCAGGCGGAAGATATTGTACATACGTTTGGCTGCCTTACCATAATTAATGTCTTTGGTAACGTATTTTTTTACTTCTTTTCTTAGCTGAGCTACATAATCATCTAAAGCATCTCCAGAGACATTTTTTACCAATTTGCTGAAAATCGGGATGGATTCTGCTTCTAAGTAAACTTCTTGAAAGAATCCATCCAAATAGCCATCTAAAGGAGTGATAGACTCGTCTGGGGCTTCCCAAGTGACATCGAGCATATTGCTGGCATTAACCAAAGTCTTCCGAATTGGATCAGCAATCACCCAGTCCAGCTTACACCATCCTGGGTCATTTGCTACATCGTTCCAAAATACTTTTATTGGATCACCCTGTGGTGTCGTGGCTTCAAAATATCCGAGTTCCACTGCTTTGGCTGGCCAAGAAATCGGACTCCCTGCAAACATTTTGTTATCATCTCTTTCCATATCTTGCGGATAGGAACCAAATTTGACTTCAATGAGCTCATAGGTTGGTCCCTTTATCGTGTTGAGAGCTTTCTCTCGGATGATTTTTGCTAATATTTGACATGCCTCTTCTCGAGTATCGGCATAAATGTTAACCCGTTCGAAAAAATCTGCATCCCCTGGGTAGGTTTGAATTTTAGATTGCGCCGCTGAACCTGAGAGAGCTAACGCGGTCTCTACCTGCCCTGGAACATCTTCAAATTCAACTAACTTGCCAATTTTTTTGAAGTGGGCGAGATCTTCCGGGCTGAAATCGAGCATGGTGATTTTGTGTCCGAAAGTACCTGTTTTAATATCCACAGTTATTTCATCCGCTCCAGCTGCTGCAACCGCGGTTAGCCACTGCATAGCATCTTCTTCGTCCAGCTCAACCCCGAGCCGCTTTGCAGACTCGATGATTTTTTGCAGTTCTCGGTCCTCTTTTGAATTAGAACGATCCATTATCTCTCCTTTGAATTGAATATTTCTGCCAATAATTTTTCCAGAATCTGTGCTTCCTGAACTGCATCTTCCAAGGCATGGTGTGACAGAGATGATCGTAAGCCATAGTGTTCACAGATTTGGACATGGGATGTCTCCAAGAATGGAACTCGATGTAAACCCATGAACAAGGCTTTGATATCAAGCGCTTTATGCCCAAAAGGATTATAGCCTAAATACCGATGAAAGTAGGTGTTTACAAACATCCAATCAAACGGGGCATTAAAAGCTGTAAAAATTGGTTGTTTTCCTGGGGGAGTTACTTCTTGAATCCAATCAGAAAATTGCTGCAGACCTTGTTCGGGCATAGCGCCGTTTTCTGCCAGATCTTGCATTGAGAGACCACTTATTTTTAAAGAGTCTTCCTTAACTAAATCAGAATCAGGTTTGAACTCCCTGTAAAAAGTCTCAACAGGTTTTGTGATTGTTGCAGCGCCTAAAGACAGCATGGCGTATAGATCTGGAGCAGGACCCGATGCTTCAATATCGATAACGAAGTAAAATTCAGTTTCTGGATTCACGGACTGCTCCTTAAACTTGTTTGAGGACAAAAAGGCAGTGACTTGGACCTTGCTGGGAGCGAGAAATTTTTTCAACTTGGATGAAATCTGCACCCGTGAGGATCTGAAGCATTTGATGATCCATTGTGCAAAGTTCTGGGTGCTGGTTGATGATCTGAGCATAAGGGCAGCGCCCAAAAATGATTTGAGGGGCGCTAGCATGGGCTTCCCAGTGGGATTTATAATTTAACTCGTTCAATCTCTGAACAGCATTGTTGAGCCATTATCTTGGGCGGTTTTTGTCAGCATATAGATATTGGTTGGACGGCCGCGCCCGGTGGAATGAACCTGTCCAATAATCTCAATGTAACCATCTTTTTCCAATACATTGAGATGATGCCGGATATTGGCTTGCGTTTGATCGAGGATTAAGCTCAGTTCGGGGGCGGTGGCTTGGTGATGGCTCTCAAGATAATTTAGGATACGCAGTCTTGTATTTTGCATAAGGTAACCTGATTGGATTATGATAGATTAAATTGATTATACTCAATCTATCTAATTTCGCAAATATATATTTTCTTTAATCTAACCGTTGACCATTTTTCGTTCGATTAGTATAATTTTGCACATGTCAAAGCGATATCACTGGGATTCTGTCTATGAAATTGCTTTGGCCTTGAAAGCTCGATACCCGGATGAAACGTTGGAAAATGTTTCTTTAGAGATGCTCTACAACTGGGTGATCGAGTTGCCGGAGTTCAAAGATGACCTGGAGTTGGCCAATGATGGTATCCTCCTGGCAATCTTCCAAGAATGGTTTGAGGAGCTAGATTAATATGACCGAAGAAAAAAATGATTTTGAAATCCCAGAAGAAATGCGAACGCAGGTTGCAATAACCAATATGCAAGAACTGCTGACGCAGAGCCTTGTGGATAAGGCTTATAACTGGGGCCGACGCAACTCGGTTTGGCCTGTGATGTTTGGCCTGGCATGTTGCGCGATTGAAATGATCTGTACAGCTGCTGCTCGGTATGACTTCTCTCGCTTTGGCATGGAAGTGATGCGCGCCAGTCCCCGGCAAGCTGATTTAATGATCGTATCAGGGACCGTGACCAAGAAGATGCTCCCCCAGATCATCCGCTTGTATAATCAGATGCCTGAACCAAAGTATGTGATCGCGATGGGTGCTTGTGCATCAGGAGGGGGGCCGTTCAAGGAAGGGTACAATGTCGTCGCTGGGATTGATAAATTCCTTCCCGTCGATGTATACATCCCTGGTTGTCCGCCAACGCCCCAGGCATTGATCCATGGGTTGATAAAGCTGCAGGAAAAGATTGATGGTCAGACGATTAAGGGGGTACGTTGGTACGATAAGAATGACCCGGTTGATCCGATCCCCATTCCTGTGTTGGGTCCAGATTTGATGGATCCTCGAGATTTTAGATCTATTGAGAAAGAGGCAAAGGCGTAAAAATGGCTGAACAAACAACAACCCCTGCTTCTGAATTGGAGAGCCGATTCCCTGAGCTAGTCCAACCGGATGAGAGAAATGGCTTCGAAGGATATTTAGTCGAGGCAAAAGACTTGATCGAAGTGGCAACCGCCTTAAGGGATGAACTCGGATATGATTATTTATCCTCCGTCACCGGTGTTGATTATATTGACGAAAATATATTAGAGGCTGTCTATCATTTCTTCAAGTCTACTGGTGGTCCTGCACTGACATTGAGCGTACAAGTAAAGCGAGATAAACCAGAGGTTCCATCTCTGATAAATGTTTTCCCTGGAGCCGACTTCCAGGAAAGAGAAGTCTGGGACCTTTTGGGAATCAAATTTACCGATCATCCGGACCTGCGAAGGATATTAATGTGGGACGGTTTTGAGGGTCACCCGCTGCGGAAAGATTATAAAGAAGCGTTTTTTAACGAAGAGAAAAAGCCATTTTCAAACCGATGGCCCGAAGGGAAAGTGTTCCGCTCTGAAGATAAAAATCCTTATGGCAAGAATGTAGTATACCCGGATGGAATCAAAAAGATTGAAGAATATGACCCCAGTGTTGAAAACCTGCTGTATTCTGGATTGTACGAGTTTTTGCCTGAGGAACATAAAGATCTCCAGACAGATTATGTCATGGTAAATCTTGGTCCACAGCATCCATCCACGCACGGTGTATTCCGGATGGCTGTGGTCTTAGATGGGGAGACGATCGTTGCTCTTAAACCTGTCATGGGCTATCTGCACCGCAACCACGAAAAAATTGGGGAGAGGAACACATATCTGCAGAATATGCCGTTCACCGATCGTCTTGACTACCTCTCTTCGATGGCCAATAATTTTGGTTATGCCGTGGCAGTTGAAAAATTACTGGGAAACAAAGTCCAAGTGCCAGAAAGAGCAGAATACTTACGCGTGATCATGGCTGAACTGACCCGTATTGTCAACCATATTTGGGCGATCGGGTTCTTGCTCAACGATTTGGGTGCTTTCTTTACCCCGGCACTATACGCGATGGTAGAACGTGAGCTGGTTTTGGACATCTTTGAGGCCACAGCTGGTTCCCGCATGATGTGCAACTACTTCCGATTTGGAGGCGTGTCACGTGATATACCTGAGGACGCTTTCGAGAAGCTGAAGGGTTTGGTTTTTGCGAGATTACCGAGAAAGATCGATGAACTGGATATCTACCTGACACAAAACGAGATCATCCGAGAACGGTGTGAAGGCGTGGGTATTTTATCTCCGGAAGAGGCGATCGCTTATTCTGCCGCTGGACCGGTGCTGCGCGCATCGGGTGTTCCCTACGATATTCGGCGAGCTGAACCTTACGGAATTTATGACGAGTTTGATTTTGATGTCGCAGTCCGCTATCACGGTGATACCTACGATCGTTATGTGATTCGTATGGATGAGGTCAGACAGTCAATCCGGATTTTACAGCAAGCCCTCAAGCGGATTCCGGAAGGCCCGGTGCTTTTGAAAAACCCGTATAACATCCGAGTTCCAGAGGGTGAATCATATGGTAGGGTGGAAGCACCAAAAGGCGAGTTGGGATTTTACATAATCTCAGATGGCACCTCCAACCCGTTCCGATATCATATTCGCTCTCCTTCTTTTATCAATTTAACGGCTTTGGAAAAGATGAGTGTTGGGATGAAGGTTGCAGATGTTGTTGCCATTTTGGGCTCGATCGACATCGTGCTGGGCGAAGTTGACCGCTAGTTAGTGAGAGAAAACGGAGTAAACGCATGTACGGAAAAGGAATAATCAAAGGCGCTCTGGTCACGATGAAACATTTCTTCCAGACGTACTGGGATGATATACGAATGATGGGTAAGCGGTATATGAGCCCGCAAAGTGTTGAATATCGCAGCAGTAAAGATGTCCAAGGGATTTTTACAGTCCAATACCCGGAGGAGAAGTTGATTCCACCTGAGGAGTTTCGCTTCATTCCCTTCTTGGTTTATGATCTGGATGAAGAAGGCAACCAAAACATCCGCTGCACAAGCTGTGGGATCTGCGCAAAAGTATGCCCGCCGCAATGTATCTGGATTGAGCAAACCACTGACCCCGATACAGGCCGTCCGGTTCCCGAACCAGTTGAGTTCTACATCGACATTGATATCTGCATGAACTGCGGTTATTGTGCTGAGTATTGTCCATTCGATGCCATCAAGATGGATCATGACTACGAGATGGCTTCATATGGCCGGAAAGAGGCCCATATCTTTGATAAAGAACGTTTGCTTAAACCTGCTGAATATTACGCTGGTATCCGACCCAGGAATTTCGAACGCGAGGAAGAAATCCGGCGTGAAAAAGAAGCCAAAAAAGCTGCAGCAGCAAAGGCAAAGGCGGAACGGGCTGCAAAGAGAGCATCTGAATCCGAATAAACCAAACTTCTGATAAAATAACTCCAGCGGGTAGTCAGTTTTTTCTCGCTGGAGTTTTAAATTATGTATAATAACGACACTGAACTGCTGTTTCCATCCAGAGTGATTAAGGATTTAGCCGGTTTACGGGGTCCCGAATGGGATGAGTTGGTAAACCGGGTAAAAAACCTTGCAGAAGATTCGATCGACCATCTGGCGTTTGTGTTAATGATGACCAAGTTGGATGGCTGCACAACCTGTAACTCCGATTCATTCAGAGCCATGCGTGGTTGTACTCAGTGTGCAATCCTAAATATTCGACGGTTTCGGGGGAGTGATAAAGAATTAATCAGGCTGTTTGAACAGGCGAGGAAAGAGATCACAAAAACTATGGAAGCTAAATTCAAGTAAGGATTAGAGGTTAGATATAAATATGAGCGAGAACAAGCGATTATCTGTTGAACAGATTTTAGAGCATTTAAAGACTGTAAAAGATCCACTCGCAGGGTTTTCTTTCGTTGAATATGATTTGATCCGAGATATTGAAATAAAAGATGGGAAGGTCTCTCTCACTTTGGTGTCGATACTTCCATCCCATCCTCGATTAGAGCAATTAAAGAAAGAAATTTCTGAGAAAATCACATCCCTAGAGGGCGTAGATGAAGTTGAAATCCATGTGCTTGTTGAAGTTCCAAAGGATGAACGTTTGAAAGGTACCGGGAATTCAAAGATCAAAACATTGATTGCCGTGGCTTCTGGCAAGGGCGGGGTGGGTAAGTCTACTGTTTCTGTGAATCTAGCGGTGATTTTATCTCAAATGGGCGCTAAAGTTGGTCTGATGGATGCAGATGTCTATGGCCCAAATATTCCAATGATGATGGGAGTAAATCAACTGCCGGGACAAACTGGAGATGGTGGGATTACACCTGCAGAAGCATATCAGGTTAAGATGATTTCGATTGGATTTATGGTTCGACCAGATCAGCCAATAGTTTGGCGCGGGCCAATGCTGCATAGTGCGATTCAACAATTTGTGCGAGATGTTGACTGGGGAGAATTGGACTATCTGATTGTGGATCTTCCCCCGGGAACCGGTGACGCACAGTTGAGTTTGGCTCAGACAATCTCGATTACTGGGGGCGTAATTGTGACACTCCCTCAGCAAGTATCTTTAGAGGATGCCCGCCGGGGATTGGAAATGTTCCGACAATTGGATATTCCAATTATCGGTGTCGTTGAAAATATGAGCTACCTTGAACTGCCTGATGGACAGATTATGGATATCTTCGGCACAGGTGGTGGAGAGGCTATGGCCGAAGCCGCGCAAGTCCGGTTTTTAGGATTGGTGCCGATGGATCCAGCTGTACGACAAGGTGGAGATTCAGGAGAACCGATTGCGATCTCTCAACCTGACTCTAAGGTCACAAAATCCTTGAAGGAAATTACTGTAATGGCTGCGTTAGAAGCTGGTTTAATTGCATTAAAGAGTCAGAAGGAAACATTATCAATAAATATTAGCTAAAAAGTGAGCATTTTATGAGCGACCAACAAATTATTGGTATCCGCTTCCAGAAGGTAGGGAAGTTATATCATTTCGATGCCGGGCAAGTTAAAGATCTTGTTGTCGGTGATTTTGCTGTTGTCAATACAAGCCGCGGAAGACAACTCGGACAGGTGATGGGGTATATAGAAGATCCACCCAAACCCCCGCGCGGAACCTGGAAGAAAATCGAGCGTAAAGCGACCCCGAGTGATTTGGCGCTTCGTCAAGTATTGGAACAAAAAGAATTAGCCATTACCATTGATTGCCGGGCGAAAGCTTCAGAGCTTGGATATGAAGGCCTCAAGATCGTTGCCTCAGAATTTAGTTTTGATTCGGAATCTATTGCTGTTCTCTATAATTTTGAGGAACAAGATGTCCCAAACTTGACTCCATTGGGTGATGTGGTTCGTGAAAATTATCCTGATGCAGAGTTGGAATTTAGACGAATCGGACCCCGTGATGTAGCGAAGATCATTGGGGGGATGGGCGCGTGTGGGTTAGAAGTCCGCTGCTGTTCCACTTTTCTAACCGAATTCAGTCCGATCTCGATCAAGATGGCAAAAGCCCAAGGCGTGTCACTTGACCCATCAGAAATTACTGGGATGTGCGGACGGCTCAGGTGCTGCTTGATTTATGAATACGAACAGTATGTAGAAGCGAGGAAAACGCTGCCGAAACGCGGGAAGAAAGTTGTGACTCCATTGGGAGAAGGGAAAGTGATCGATCTGTACCCTATTCGAGATGTGGTGGTTGTATTGATTCAAGGTGAAGAACGCAAAAGGATTGAGTTTTTCAAAGATGAGATCGAACCTTGGGATGAACTAGAAGCTTTGCGCCGTAAATCTGAAGAACCATGTGACAAGCATGAGAATGGCGACTGTGATTGTGGGAAGAATGCTGAGAAAGGGGAAAAATAAACCTATTTTCGGATAGGATAGAAATGGACACAATCAACTTTTATTCGGAAGCTGAAAGCTTATTCCCCTATACTCAAAAGCACCGCCGAGATTTTCATGCTCATCCAGAGATTGGTTTTCAGGAAGTTCGGACGGCAGGAATTGTTGCCGAAGAATTAAAAAAATTGGGTATTGAAGTGACTACCGGAATCGCAAAAACCGGTGTTGTGGGGATTATCGAGGGTAGGGCACCGGGTCCGGTCCTTTTAATACGATTTGATATGGATGCTCTGCCGATTACCGAAGAAACTGGGGTTGAGTATGCTTCCCAAAATCCAGGGGTGATGCATGCCTGTGGTCATGATGGACATACTGCAATTGGCCTGACAGTAGCAAAGATTCTTCATAAATATCAAGAACATTGGGTTGGTACTGTTAAAATAGTATTCCAACCTGCCGAAGAGGGATTAGGGGGAGCCAAGTTGATGGTTGAAGAAGGTGTGTTAGAAAACCCAAAGCCTGATTATGCGCTCAGTATGCATGTGTGGAATGACCGGCCAACCGGTCAGATTGCGGCTACTCCTGGCCCTATGATGGCAGCAGCTGAAGTGGTTAAAATAAAAATTACCGGGAAAGGTGCACATGGGGCTTCACCCCATCTAGGGCATGATCCAATTTTGGCAGCCGCACAGGTGGTATCTGCAGTGCAGTCTATTGTTGCCCGAAATGTTGATCCTCAGGAGGCAGCAGTGGTCAGTATTACGGCCATCAATGGTGGAACAGCGTTTAATGTGATTCCACCCTCGGTTGAATTAAAGGGAACGATTCGGACATTTTTACCCGAAGTACGCGAAGAGGTACACCTTCGATTAAGAGAAATTGTAGAGGGGATTGCTCAATCAATGGAGTGCCAAGCAGAGCTAACTATAGAATTTATTACTCCTACGGTACTTAATGATCCTAAACTTGCTAAACTAGTAAACAAGGTTAGAGAAGAAGTGCTGCCTGATTCGGAAGATATCTCAGGACTAAAAACAATGGGTTCTGAAGATATGGCGTATATGATGACGGATATTCCTGGCTGCTACATTTTTGTAGGTTCAAAGAATGAAGCTATGGATTTGATATATGGACATCACCATCCTCAATTTAATTTTGATGAACAAGCGTTGGGGTGACGGAAAGCCTTTTTGAATTGGGGTTCGGTGATAAAGTTGTGGGGGTTACGGATTATTGTGTCAGACCTGCTCATCTATTAGGAAACTTGGTTCGGGTAGGTGGACCCAAGCAACCAGACCTGGACGCAATCGCTGGTCTGTCACCAGATTTGGTAATCGCTAATCAGGAGGAAACTCAACAAGAGAAAGTTGAGGAACTAGCCCAGAAAGGGATAAAAGTTTGGCTGATATTTCCGAAGAGTGTCGATGACAGCATGGATCTATTGAGGCAATATTTAGCTCTATTCCATTCTGATAAGTATGTGATGAAAGTGAATTCATTGCAGGTGGCGGTTGATTATGCCCGAATTGCTGCAGAAACTGAACACCAAACTTCTTATTTCTGTCCAATATGGTATGAGCACGAGGACGGAATTGATTGGTGGATGACTTTTAATCAAAATACCTATCCGCATGATCTGCTGAGATTGTTTGGGGGCGTAAATGTTTTTGCTTCTCGAGATCGTTTGTATCCGAAATCAGCCGATTTGGGAGAAGCCAAGCCTGAACCTGCTGGAAGACGAGATACTCGCTATCCTAGGGTGACGGTGACCGAGGTGATTACAGCTCAACCAGAATTGATATTGTTGCCAAGTGAACCCTATAATTTTGGTGAGAGAGATAAGCTTTTAATTCTCTCCACATTTGCCGATACCCCTGCTGTACGGAATGGCCGAATATATTTTATGGATGGCAGCTACCTAACTTGGTATGGTGTGCGATTAGCAAAAGCTTTGCAATCCTTGCCGTCTTTCTTCTATCCGCAATAACGAATGTTGAAATTACTCTCACCTCAGCGATAATAGCTGAATATTGACGTTGAGATATGATGGGGGTATAATTCGATTAATCTTAATCATCTGATTAATAAAACTAAACGGATAATTGAATGAGCAGCCAATTAAAATTCGATTTATTAGATTTTCTTTCATGTCAGAGTCAAAATAACAATATTGATGACTGTGAAATTCCCTCTCTCAAAGAACTGAGCCATACCCAGGGTGTGAGCATAGCAAAACTGCGGGAGCAGTTAAGCGTGGCACGCAGCTATGGATTTGTGGATGTTCAGCCAAAAACGGGAATTAAGCTTCTGCCTTATTCATTTGCTCCGGCGGTAAAGAAAAGTTTATCCTTTGCTTTATCCTTAGATCGTAGCTATTTTGATGATTTCTCTCAATTGCGCCGTCATATTGAAGCCAATTATTGGTTTGAGGCGGTAAAAAAATTAGATGAAGAGGATATTCATTACTTACAAGAACTGGTTGACCTGGCCTGGGCTAAACTTGAGAGTTCTCCACCACGCTTACCTCACCAGGAGCACCGTGATCTTCACCTGACAATTTATGGAAAAATAGAGAACGTATTTGTACGAGGTTTGTTGGAAGCCTATTGGGATGCTTATGAAGAGGTTGGATTGAACCGTTATACAGAATTAGCTCATCTTAAGGACGTCTGGGATTACCACAGAAAGATTGTAGAAGCCCTGTTCAACGGTGAAATTGAGGAAGGATTCAAGTTGCTGTTAGAGCATATGGATTTGCTAAAAGGAGTTGTACATTCCTGATGCGTTTATTTTTCAGGTGTGTCTTAGGTTGTTTTGAAAACCAGTTTTTATAAAAAATAACATATATTGTAAAGAAATAAGGAGAATCAATGTCTGGTGTTCAAGAAAAATACAAAGCGAATGGGGTAGCTGAAAAGAAAATTATCAATGATTTTTCAATGACGGTTGCTACCGTGAATGGTTCTGGCAGTCAGACCTCGAATCTAACGCTGCAAAGATCAATCTTCAAAATGGGCATCCCAGTTTCAGGAAAGAATTTGTTTCCTTCAAACATTCAAGGCTTGCCTACCTGGTACACCATCCGGGTGAATAAAAATGGTTACACAGCCCGAAGTGAAACACATCAGATTGTGATTGCTATGAATCCAGTCACACTTGCGGATGATGTAATGAAAGTAGAACCAGGTGGAGCTTTTTATTACGCAGATCATCTGCGATTAGAAACTGACCGGGAAGACATTGCGATATATTCGTTTCCTGCGAAGGAATTGGCAAAGAATTCAGATGCTTCACCTCAACTCCGTGATTATGTCACCAATATGGCTTATGTTGGGGTACTGGCGCATATGCTTGGGATCCAGATGGATAAGATCAGGATGGCGCTCGAATTTCATTTTAGCGGCAAGGAAAAACCGGTCGCGATTAATATGGGTGTGATTGAAGCTGCTGCTCAATGGGCTGAGGAAAACCTAAAGAAAGCGGACCCATTCTATGTCGAAGAAATGGGTATGACGGATGGGTGTATTATGACAGATGGCAATACAGCCGGGGCACTGGGGTCGATATTTGGGGGGGTGCAGTTCTTGTCTTGGTACCCAATTACACCTGCATCCACGGTTGCAGAATCCCTCATCTATCACATTCCTTCTTTGCGCGATAATCTATCCAAAGATGGTGGGAAAACCTATGCAGTTGTCCAGGCGGAAGATGAGTTGGCTGCGATCGGGATGGCCACCGGGGCAGGATGGGCAGGATTACGGGCAATGACCTCTACTTCGGGGCCGGGAATTAGCTTAATGTCTGAGTTTGTTGGGTTAGCCTATTATTCAGAAATTCCAGTCGTGATTTGGGATGTTCAGCGGGTTGGACCCAGCACCGGGCTCCCCACACGTACCTCTCAGGGAGACCTAACAATGGTGAATTTCTTGGGCCATGGGGATACCCAGCATATTATTCTTTTACCAGGGACGATTACTGAATGTTTTGAGTTTGGATGGAAATCTTTTGACATTGCTGAGCGTGTTCAAACTCCTGTATTTGTGCTTTCAGACCTAGACCTTGGAATGAACAGTTGGATGTCGGATGAATTTGTTTACCCAGATGAAGATATGGATCGGGGGAAAGTACTCTGGGAGGAAGATATGGAAAAATTTCAGGATAAGTTTGGAGCCAGGTGGGGCCGGTATTTAGATGTGGATGGTGATGGAATTACCTACCGAACACTGCCCGGCAACAAAGATCAGCATGCTGGCTATTTTGCCCGCGGTACCGGCCATGATGAATATGCCGCCTACACTGAAGATAATGAAGATTGGGAACAAAATATGGCCCGGCTTGTAAAGAAATTTAAAACAGCCAAAGCCTTCACCCCAAAACCAGTCATAACCGGTGATGGTCAGGCAGAGATAGGAATCATTGCCTTTGGATCCACTGAACCTGCAGTTATAGAAACCATGGACTACCTAAAAGAGGAGGGAATTAATACTAATTTTCTAAGACTGCGCTCATTACCGCTGCATAAGGAAGTCAGTGAATTTATTGAGACAAAGCGAACTGTCTATATCGTTGAATTGAACCGCGATGGTCAACTTTTCAAAATTTTGAATATGGAACACCCAGATGTATGTGGGAAATTAGTTTCACTACCCAAGCATGATGGCCTGCCTTTATCGGCGACCTGGTTGACGAACGCGATACTGGAAAAGGAGAGAAACTAACATGGCTAGTGAGAATAAGGTTGGATTAACCAAAAATGACTATCGCGGGGCAAGCACAACTTTATGTGCAGGATGCGGTCATAATTCTATAAATAATCAGATCATGTCGGCTGCTTATGAACTGGATCTGATACCAGAAGATATCGTCAAATTTAGCGGGATTGGGTGTTCGAGTAAGAGTCCAACTTACTTCCTCAGCCGCTCTTTTGGTTTTAACAGTTTGCACGGTCGAATGCCTACTTTGGCTACCGGCGCTATGTTTGGTGACCATCGTCTGATGGCGATTGCAATGAGTGGTGATGGTGATACTTCAAATATTGGTATGGGTCATTTTAAGCATGTTATGCGCCGTAATCTGCCAATGGTGTATATCGTGGCCAACAATGGAGTTTATGGACTTACTAAGGGGCAATTTTCAGCAACTGCAGAGCAGGGCTTGAAATTGAAAGCTCAAGGTGAAAATCTCTATAGGCCAATTGATATTGTTTTGGAAGCTCTGGCTTCTTCAGCCACTTTTGTCGCCCGTTCGTTTGCTGGGGACGCCTCGCAGGTAAAGGAATTGATAAAAGCAGCCATGAGTCATAATGGGATCGCAATTTTGGATATTATCAGCCCTTGTGTCACCTTTAATAATCGGGATGAATCGCATCACTCCTACAGCTGGGGCAGACAGCATCGGGAGATGATTCATGATTTTAATTACATACCGATCAAGGAAGAGATCATGCTAAAAGAAGAATTCGAAGAGGGTTCGATTCAACAGGTTACTATGCATGATGGATCCAAAATTGTACTGAAAAAATTGGATATGGACTATGACCCAACCGACAGAATCAATGCGATCAAGACCGTTCAGGAAGCCAACAAGGAAGATATTTTGCTAACAGGGTTGATTTTTGTAGATCCCAACAGTAAATCTTTGATTGACATCTATGATCTACCGGAGGATCGTGCTCTAAACCGTATTGGGCAGGATGAATTGAGACCTCCTAAAGAAGCGATTAAAAAGGTTAATGCATTGATGTTTTAGATGATGCTTTAACAATTACAAACCGCTCTCAATTTTTGAGAGCGGTTTTTTGTATAGACTATTATTGATGTTTTCTCCGAAAAAAATTATTCAAAGAGATTAGCCCTTATTCCCGATAGTATGCAGTAGAGCCAGGTTGGGTAAACTGTTGCTGCCGACTGGGTAGCCGCAGATCACGACAACTTGGTGCCCATCTTTGATTGGTGTTGTGGCAATCATTGCTGTATCTACGTATGTAAGCATCTCTTTCAGCGTGTTCGCAAAAGGAATCTTATTTGGATAAACCCCCCAGTAAAAAGCCATTCGATGAAAGG
>JARROY010000094.1:0-7217 GCA_037383445.1 Anaerolineales bacterium
GTTAAGGCTGCATAACCCAATGCGGATGCAATGGAAAGCTGTGCGTGCTTTTTTTCTTTTTTGCCCCATTGCATCGACGCACTACAATCCAGGATTAAAGATACAATTACATCCTTGGGCATTTCACCTTGGCGTACGAATATTGTTTCATGTCGTGCGGATGCCCGCCAGTCAACAAAACGGATATCATCGCCTGGGACGTACATACGATGTTCACGAAATTCCATTGCTGGTTTACTGCGACTGCTTGGTCGATTGCCTGATCTATCCCCGCGCAATGCTTTACTCCCCCGAATTTGGAGTCGCTTTAATTGGCGCAATGCTTCCGGGGATAGCTGTTGAACCAATTCATTCGACCTATCCTGATCGGTTGCTTCCTTGTGCTTAGGAAGTAAACTATCGAGGCGAAAAATACGACGAAACCACATCAGAATCTTCCAAAAAATATTGAAATGGGAGCCAAACTCCCTCGATTATTTTATTGTCAAATGGCATAATAAAATCCGAGTTGTCACCGTTGACACCTTCTCCCTCTACCCCACTATAATTGGGGGAAGATACATAATCCAGGAGGTTCTCTGCCTCCTCGATAACGATAAGATTATTTTGATATTGATCAAAAGACTGGGGTATGCTGATCGCAGAATCTGGATCTGAATCCACCTTCAGATCTTTCGCTTGGATACGAGAAAACAGTTCCATCAAACCCGCAAGTTCATCAATTTTTTCATACATCTTTGGAGTAGAACCTTCGAATAAAGCTGCAGAGGCTTCTTGAAAATAATTGGATATTTCCGGTTGTTGATAGTTCTGTAATCCGACAGCCGTGTCCAAAAATTGATCAGCGAGCCGGTTCTGAACATTTGAAGATAATGCATCGATATTCTCAGCCAAAATCCCAAATTGGTTGGCGGCAACCTTATAATTTTCTTCTACCAATGCTTGCCCCAACTCATAAGTCCCCGATTCCTTGCTGAGGTTCGATCCCAGTTTCTGCATTAATTCAGAAACTTGTTTCCATTCAATAGAGGTCAGATTTAAATCTCCTTCCGTCCCCAGAACTTGCATGCCGCTGGGTACAACCCCGTTAGGATCCTCTACCACTCGATACCCTGGAATACCGGAAGAAAACACCTGATCCGCAGTAGGATCACTGCCATTCACGGGTAGAATATTCAGGATCCCGTCTGTTCGAATGTTAGTGATATTGCTTACACTGGTCAAATAGACAATCATCAGCAAAATTAATACCACTACTGTCGCTTCAAATTCTTCCTTCATACGCCACCCTTTATCCACCAACTCCCGACGGACATCCCTTACTTTGCTAATTTCATCACTAATAAGGAGTTCATGGACAAGGAGTTGTTTTTCGACTTCTTGATCGCCAGTTTGGAAAATTTCAAAAAGTGTATACACTTGTTCACGCAAAGAAAAACCCCGATCCAACCGCCAAACAAATCTGCTACCCGGTTTGCGCACAAAAAAGATAGGTACTAACCAAATTGCTGAGATTAAAAGGGATGCAAATATCCACCATTCCTGCTTTGGAAACCATCCCCATAAGCGGTTTGTGCCCCAGCACAAGATATACACAGCACCACCAATCCACGCTGACCGTAAAACCATCTGGACCGCTTTTTGAACGAGTGCGATCTTAAAGATGCGATTAATTTCATTGATGAAATCATTCCGCTTCATAATAAATTTACCCTTGAGGAATAATTTCCTCGCACGAATACTATCCGCCGCCAAATCAGATAGATACAAACTAATAGACCAATCACTGTTGTCCATTGAACAAGAACTTGTTGACCGGTTCCTAATAACAATAAAACGATCTGAACCTCGTTCGCCCCATCTTTATCGCCTAACTCATTTAATCGACGTCCAATCGATATAATTCGGTTTGTTCGTACCGGATCGAGAGGGGTTCCAACTCCTCGTAATTGTTCCAATTCAGATCGGAGTGAAAGCACCTCCCTACAAATGTCGAGATAAGTTTCCAATTCTGCAGTCCGGCGTGAATCATCCAATTGGGCATAAAGCGCCAATCCCTGTTCCGCTTTGGAATAACCAAGGCGGTAATCCCCCGCCAAAATTGCTTGTCGGGATTCTGCCGCCAATTCGGCTGCTGATGCTCCCTTTTCCGCCTGGGCAAGTAGAGATTCAGCCTCCGAAAGTTTTTCCTCACTTTCGAACAACTTTATCAATGGCAATGCAGCCAATAATCGGCTAGCCGCATCAGCATACGCCCCCTCGGCAATTAATACGCGATATTGCGATAAATCATGATTATAAATCACATTAGCCTGCCATCGCGCCTGGATATATACAGGAAAATAGCTCATCCAATGGGTTTGCAAATCTTGTAGATTTACATCGTACACTTCAACCAGAGCCTGCCTGTAACCTTTTAGATCAGCGATCTTTTGTAAAAAAGCAACCATATATTGCCATCCAAAGACATCCACTAAATAAGCAACCGTACTGGTTTGCTGTAAAAATACCAGGGAATTTGAAGATGAGACATCCTCTTCCCAAAGACGCTGCCAGCCCCTATCAGGTGAACTTATTTTACCCGCCTCTTCAAATCTATTTATAAATGTTTGTTCAGGGTCTTCAAAGTAACCGCCTAAACCTTCCAATAGACCTGGAGGGGCATACCCATTGGTAATTTGTTCGGCAAATAAAATCGCAATTTCATGTCGCAAAGCATTAATAGTTAGATTATCCTGGTCGATTTGGCTTCCCCTTATTTCATTAGCAATTAAGGCTATCTCACGTGTACCAATGTGTGAGTGGAAATCGCCTCCACTAATCAGGGGAGCCAAAGCATTCAAACAGTAATATTCCGTGGTAGAAGGATATAGACGAATGGTAATCGGGGTAACGAGATCCGTAGAAAAAGCAATCTCATATTTAACCCAATCCTCCTCTAACCGACTGATATATATTTTATTGATATCCTGTGCTAAGTTAACTTGGTTCGCAGTATATAAAATCACAAAATTCTCAGAGGGAATTTGCCTCCAGTCATATTCAATAGCGCAATCGGTCTGTGCTTGCTTGGCAGCATGAACCTGCATACTGTTTAAGCCAGTAATTAAAAAAATGATCCCTAATAAAAATTTGGGGAGAAAACTCTGAGAATTGGATTTCACGCTAAAATCTTAGCATAGATCAAGTTCTCCCGCAAATCCCCCAGATGTCAATATACTATTTTGAGAAGATTATGCTAGAATCTAGCCGATGGATAATGAAAAAGTCGTCGCAACTAATAGAAAAGCCCGGCACGATTATTTCCTGCTCGAGACACTCGAAGCGGGAATCGCCCTTCAAGGCAGTGAAATAAAATCAATTCGAGCTGGTCAGATCAGCCTGAAAGAAGCTTATGTTCGCATAGATGGGGAACAAGCCTGGCTGGTCAACGCTCATGTTGCACCTTACGATCCTGCCAGTAGAGAAAACCACGATCCCTTAAGAGATAAAAAACTCCTCCTTCACAAAAAAGAGATCAAGAAATTATGGGACGAGGTTCGCCAAAAGGGCACAACAATTATCCCTCTACGTGTTTACCTGAGCAGGGGACGAGCCAAGGTAGAAATTGCTGTGGCAATAGGCAAGTGGAAATATGATAAGCGTCAGGATCTGAAGAAAAAAGACGCTCAACGAGAAATTGATCGGGCATTAAACAAGAGATGATACAAGCACAGTCCATTGCAGGAATAAATAATTTACCTGAAAATGAAAAACGAGAAATTTTCCTGCATCTTGTACCCAAAAATATTTTTGACCGGTTTTCATTACCTTACAACCTAATAGACAGCAATGGGAATAATTTATTACATATTCAAGGTAAACCAGGAAGCGAAAGTCTGGAACTGAGACTGTACCATCAGGCTGGTTTCAGAGACCCGATCTTGTACTGTCATATGGTTGACACCCTAAATGGTCAAATCCATGTTCTTTTGTACATTATGAACGATCCATTTTCACCTAGATATAACATCGACGTACTTCCAGATGGAACAAAAACGGAATTTGGGACGCGAACAAGAAACCTGGAAGCCGAATACCAAGCAATGCAAGCCGGTTTACTGCCAGGCCAAATCCGACGAGGATTAAATATACTCTCCGATGCAGTCGATTCTTTTGAAACCTTCGTAAAAAATCTTGGACACAATATGTATTTCAATGAACCTCTCTATTATCATAACGCCATTATCTTTGAGAGGTATGGATTTAACTATCAATCAGGCAAAAAACGAATGGAAACAATCCACCAAAGATTTTTAGAGGACCAAGACATCATTAAATTATTAGGTACGTCACCATTTAAAAGACCAGAAGCCCAACATAGTATATTTTTCAGGTCCTGGGCAATTCATGATGGAATACTTGGAGAAAAATTTGACGGGGTCACCATGTATAAAATCATCGATAAAAAAGGTGAGCTAGACACCGCACCCGGCATTCATTGGTAAGTTAAAATCTATGTTAAAAAATAATTTCTTTGCACTCTTCCTCACATTGATCATATCAATTGTTTGGTTGAGAGCCATCGATTTACTTGCTCATCGAGGATGGCTGGAAAGTAAGCTCAGTCGGAAGATCATCCATATCGGAACAGGTCCAATTTTTGTCCTCTGTTGGCTGTTATTTCAAAATACTGCCTCAGCCCGTTTTCTGGCAGCCATTGTTCCTCTCATCATCACTTTTCAATTTTTCCTAATAGGAATCGGTGTAATAAAAGACGAAGCATCCGTTCAGGCTATGTCTCGAACAGGTAACCGTAAGGAAATCCTTTTCGGACCTTTGTTTTATGGAGTAATTTTTGTGCTGCTTACCATCATTTATTGGTATGATTCACCGATTGGCATCATCGCATTGATGGTTTTATGCGGTGGGGACGGATTTGCCGAAATTATTGGCAGAAAGTATGGCAGATCAAAAATTCCATGGTCAAAAACCAAAACCTGGGCAGGGTTTTTTGGTATGTTTGCAGGTGGGTGGTTATTTTCATTACTTGTTATTTCAATTTTTATTGCTTTAGGATTATTTCCCGGAAACTTCGTAGACTATCTCCTACCAATTTCTGCTATCAATATCGCGGCAACATTGACAGAATCTTTACCTATAAAAGAGATCGACAACATCACCATCACCGTTGCATCTGTTTTATTTGGACACCTATTTTTTTAATATGTTTTTAGGAAGGAAAATATAAAGATGATCACCTTAGATGGAAAAAATCTGACGATCCATCAAGTCGTCCATGCCTCAAAAGGTGGAATGCAAGTTAAACTGTCGCAAAATGCTGTTTCAAATATAAACAGGTCTGCGGATTGGGTTAACCAAATAAGTCAATCAGATCAACCAGTTTATGGAATCAATACTGGCTTTGGAATATTCTCAGACAAACAAATTTCCCAAAAGGATATCGCCCATCTAAATCGAAACTTAATTCTGAGTCACGCTGTTGGAACAGGACCAGAATTCCAACCAGAAATTACCCGTGCGGCAATGCTGATTCGATGCAATACACTAGCTAGCGGCTATTCTGGCATCCGGTTAGAGCTTTTAGAAAGTCTGGTTGGGATGTTGAATAAAGATGTTGTACCATGCGTTCCCTCACAAGGTTCCCTCGGTTCCTCTGGAGACTTAGCACCTCTTTCCCACATGGCGCTTGTCCTTACCACCGACCCGAGAGACTTGGATGAGGAATCGGGGTGCGCCATATATCAGGGCCAACGCATGACAGGTAAACAGGCTATGAAGCAGGCTGGAATCCCCCGGGAAATTTTAGGTCCCAAGGAGGGATTGGCGATCACCAATGGAGCAACATTTTCCGCAGCAGTTGCTGCATTGACCTGTCATCTTGCACAGATATTACTCGATACTGCAGAAGTCTCACTTGCAATGAGTCTGGAAGCTCTGCTAGGAGCCTCGGCTGCATTCGATGATAGACTCCACCAGATTCGCAACCAAAGTGGTCAGATTTATGTTGCACACCGAATTCGGGAACTTACTTCTGCTAGCACCTTATTGAACGCAGCCGGGCGAGTCCAAGACGCCTATTCCCTTCGTTGTGCTCCCCAGGTACAAGGCCCAGCAAGAGACACCTTAAAGTTCGTTCAGGAGATCATTTCCAGAGAAATTAATGCTGTAACGGATAACCCTTTAATCTTTGGACTTAGAGAAGCCATTTCTGGCGGAAATTTTCATGGAGAAATCATCGGGATGACAATGGATTATATAAAAATAGCCCTGTCAGAAGTCTCGGCAATTTCTGAGCGGAGAATTTTTCAACTAACTGACAACAAAATGAACGCAGATTTACCCCCAATGCTGGTTGATAACCATGAAGCAGCTGGCCTTAATTCGGGTATGATGATGCCCCAGTATACCGCCGCATCTCTCGTATTGGAAAACCAACACATGAGCACGCCAGATTCAATCAATTCTTTGCCAACTTCGGGTGGAAAAGAAGACCACAATGCGAATTCATTAACTGCTGCCCGGCACGCATATCAAGTCGCTCAAAATACCGCTCACGTTCTAGCGGTTGAATTGTACAGTGCTGCCAGAGGTCTCGATTTCCGATTAAAAGAAAACTCTGAAGCCAAGTTAGGTAAAGGCGTAGAGAAAGCTTATCAAACTATCCGCGATTCCGTTCCGTACCAACCAGGAGATGCCTGGTGGGCACCTGAAATTGAGCAAGTAAAATCTCTTGTTATAGAAGGAAAACTTTCTCTTACAGAGTACTGAAAAATTTCTCACAATTTAGAAAATTGACGTTTTAATATAATTCTGATAAAATTTATTATATTATTTGGAAATCTAAAAAACTTAAAGGTAAACCTATGACCATCAAAGAACAAACCTCCGTGATTACAATTACAGAAAATGCAGCTCGCGCAGTTGAAGAACTTATCAATGAACGGCAGCTGGAAGGCTACGGTTTACGTGTATTCCTTTCCGGCGGTGGCTGCAGTGGCTATCAGTATGGCATGGCTCTAGAAAACTCACCTCTGGAGAACGACGTTGTAACCACCCAATCCGGGATCAAATTAATCATCGACGATCTTTCCCTTCAATACATGACTGGTGCAACCATCGATTATGTCACAAATGAAATGGGTACAGGTTTCAAGATAGATAACCCTAATGACCTCCCTGTGTCCTCCTGTGGGTGTGGAAGCGAAAGCAGTGCA
>JARROY010000095.1:0-11693 GCA_037383445.1 Anaerolineales bacterium
GAGCGAGCACCGCGGTTGGTGGGCTGCTGCCGCAGGGGTAGTGATTGGCCTGGAGTGGCATTTGCTGTGGGCAGCACTGTCTGGGATGGAAACTCTGCTGATGACTGGGTTAGTTTTAACCGTCTTAGCGACCCTGCTGAAGATAGAACAAGGTGTAGAACAACAGGCAGGTAAAGAGGCTATTGAAACACAGGGGGAACAAGAAGACTTGAAATATCATCCTGGGTTAGAGATGGATTGGCGCTGGTTGGGTTTGGGTGCGCTGATCGGTCTGGGTATCTGGGTGCGGCCTGAAGCGCTGACTCTGTTTGGGCCGGTTTGGTTTACGGCTGTTTTAGCTCCCGGCACACTTAAAACGAGATTCTATAGATCGGGATGGTCGCTGTTGGGCGGTTTGACCCTGTTTGTTCCATACCTGGCCTTTAACCACTGGCTGGCCGGGACGTGGTGGCCGAATACTTTTTTCGCCAAGCAGGCAGAATATGCGGTATTGAGAGACACTCCCCTGGTTTCAAGATTAATCAGCCAACCGGGTCCACTGCTCGCTGGAGTGGTCGTTGCACTGCTGCCTGGTTTTATCTATGAATTTTATCAAGATTTCAGGGCGCGACGATGGGCGAATACAGCCGGAGCTTTATGGGCGGTTGGGTTTGTTGCTTTGTATGCCATCCGCCTGCCGGTGACGTACCAGCATGGGCGATACATGATTCCAGTTGTCCCTGTATTGATCTTATGGGGATTGGCGGGAACAGCCCGCTTGATCGGCGGCAAGAACCCCGGACGAGTTCGATGGTTCGTGGGAAGATTGTATTTCGCCATAATCGCAGCGATCCTGGTATTGTTCTGGTGGCTGGGGGTGGATGCATTTACAAAGGACGTGGCTGTGATTAATGGAGAGATGGTGGCCACAGCAAACTGGCTGCAAGCCAATACCGATCCTGAAGATTTAATCGCGGCCCATGATATCGGTGCGATTGGGTATATTACCCAAAGAAAAATTGTAGACCTGGCAGGACTGATTTCCCCTGATGTGATCCCGTTCATCCGAGATGAGGAGAAGCTGACGGATTATCTGAACGAAAAATGCCCGGTGTATTTTGTGACATTTCCAGGTTGGTATCCTGAGATGGTGAAAGGGAGGGAAAAAATTTTCCAGACAGATACCGCAATTACCAGGGAATTTGGGAAGGAAAACATGGCTGTATATCTATGGGGCAAGTGCCGCGAGGATTGAATAAATGGTTGGTCTTGATGTTCCTGAGATGGAATCCCAGAATGTTTTCCGTGTCTGGTGAACAGTGCTGTGGTTCTCTTTGGGCGTTCACCAGGGGTTTATGCTGGAAACAACGGTTTCCATTTTGATTGCTAGTGTTTCTACCCTGTGCTATACTTTTTGATAGCACTCATTTCTATGTGGAGTAAATTCCAGTTAGGGTTTTGAGAATATGGAAAAAATAACAATCATCGTTGTAGACGATCATCCATTGTTTCGCCAAGGGGTGATTGATTCTTTTTCTTTAGAGCCAGATTTTGAGGTGGTTGGTGAGTCGGATACTGGTGAAAAAGCTTACGAGATTATCAAGCAATTGGAACCTGATGTCGCAGTCCTGGATGTGAACTTGCCGGGTTTGAATGGGCAGCAGCTTACCCGCCAATTGGTGATGGATAAACTGCCGACCAAGGTGGTGCTGCTCACGGCGTATGACGATACTGAGCAGGTGATTCATGCGATGAGGGTCGGGGCACATGCTTACAGTGCTAAAGACGTTGAACCTGAAAAGTTGATCAACATCATCCGTGAGGTTGCCCAAGGGTATTATTTTGTGGGCGATCTGCGGATGGACGAAAAAGGTGTTCAGACATGGCTGGGGCAGCGTACGGTGTCTACTTCAAGGCCTTACAGCGACCCGGGAGAGCCGTTTTACCCACTCTCGTCTCGGGAAATGGAGGTCCTGGAATGTGTGACCTTAGGCTTGAGCAATAAAGAGATTGCTGCCAAGCTTGGGATCAGTCATCAAACCGTAAAAAACCACGTTACCGCGATCTTGCGTAAATTGAACGTGGAGGACCGGACTCAAGCTGCAGTATATTCCCTCAAACGCGGTTGGGTACGGCTCTATGATCAAGACACGGAAACAGAGGAGTAAGAGATGGCAGCTGAATCCAATGGTTCTGACAATATAGTCCTATCAATTCACGATCTTCTGCAGCAAGAGATTGATGATACCCAACGTGAATTACGTGAAATTGGTTTGATGTTGGAACAAAGCCAACTGGAAGTGAAAAAATTATCTGAACGCAATGCGACAATTACGATGCATTTGCAGCAGGTAGAAAGTCAAATTGATGAACTGCCGGTGAGTGAGGTTAAAATTGCTTATGAAGCCGCGCTGGATGCTCAACAGCGATTGGTGGGCATGCGCGGCAGTTAGAAAAACTGCAAAGTGACCAGAGCCATCTAGACAGGTATTTGGGTATGCTGAAGAGGGTCAAGCTTTCACTCGATGGGGATGGTAATGTCGGCAAGAGAGGTGGAAAGGTATTAGGCGGGGGCAATTATGCAAATGCAGAAATGCTCATTCAGGCGCAGGAGACAGAGCGACAGCGTCTATCCCGTCAGATGCACGATGGTCCTGCCCAAGCATTGTCCAACTTCATATTACAAACAGAGATTGCGATGCGCTTATTTGAGGTGGATCAGGAAAAAGCCAGGGCAGAACTGACCAACTTGAAAGGGGCCGCCTCATCGACCTTTCAACAAGTGAGAGATTTTATTTTTGATCTACGGCCGATGATGTTAGATGACCTCGGTTTAGCTCCCACGATTAAACGGTATTGCAATGCGTTTAGAGAGAAAAATTCGATGGATGTGGTGATTTCGGTCACCGGGAACGAACGCCGTTTGGAACCTTATTTGGAGGTGATGATCTTCCGTTCGATGCAGGAGCTGTTGCATAATACGGTTACCCAGAGCCAAGCCACTCAGGTGAAAGTACAACTGGATATGGGTCTTCAAGATATCCGGCTGGTGGTGGAAGATAACGGCAGAGGTTTTGATTACGAAAAAGTTTTGCTTGAATCGAAAGGTTTGGGGATTAAAGTTATCAGAGATCGAACAGAAATGCTGGGAGGCGAATTTGACATTGACAGTGCGATAGGTCAGGGGTCGAGAATTAGCGTCATTGTGCCGGCTGTCAATTTAGTCGAATAATCCTAACAAAATTGTAACTTTATTGCTATTGAAAAAGAATGTAAATTCATCTATAATGTATCTAATTCAATTCATCACCCTGGGGTGAACTATTTATGAAAGGAGAATTCGTTATGTTATTTGCACCGAAAGAAAAAGGACAAGGCTTGGTAGAGTACGCTCTGATCATCGTCTTGATTGCCATTGTCGTGATTGTGGCGATGCAATTCCTTGCCCCCACTATTGGTAACGTGTTTACCGAGATCGGTAATACTCTGCAAGACGCTGCATCCTAAACACAGGTTACCGAAAACCCAATAGTTGATTGTCTGTGAGGCCCCTCTTGAGGGGCTTCACTCTTTCTCCAATTGTTGGATGAAAAAATAAGAAGATGATCCTTTGTGCCACAATGAGATTAAATAAGGGGTATCGGTAAAAAAATGTGGCTTAGTTTTCAAATAATTTAGAGAATAATTCTGTGGCACAGAAGACAATTTTCTTGTAGACTTAAGCATATTTTATGCTCTTTGAATAGTACTATGCTCCGCTTGACAGAGAAAGTGGAAAGGGTATGATAACAATAGCCTCTGAGAAGAGGGCTAAAAACTAATGTTTTTATAGGAGGCAAAATGCGCCTAGGAAGATTACTTTTACTTGTGGCTATCGTTGCGATTGTAGGGATTGGTGCAATTTATCTGATCCAAAATATGAACCAGGGAACGCCTGAAGCCGATGTTGAAGCAACCCAGGCTGCCCAACAGACGATTACAGTTGTCGTTTTGAAGCAGCCGGTTGCCAGAGGCCAAGTGATCACCGGTGAAATGGTGGAGATCCGAAACCTTCCGATAAACCAGGTGACAGAGGATTCACAGTTTAACACCGTGGCGGAAGTTCAAAACAAGATTGCTCGGATTGACTTAAACCCGGGCACCTTTTTGAACGAAAGCATGGTGTTGAGTGATCTAGCGGATTCAGAAGGTTCAGAGCATGCCTGGTTGATCGAGGCAGGTAAAGTAGCCTTCCCAGTTCCAATCAGCCGTTTCTCCTCGGTTGCCTATGGCTTAACTCGAGGGGACAGCGTTGATCTGATCGTGACAATGGCCTTTGTTGATCTGGATACGCAGTTCCAGTCGATCACACCGAACTTTACGGCTGGTGTGGTTACTCCCGGTTCCCATATCTTTATTCAGGAACCAGGAAGTTTTAATTACTCCGAACAGTTTAACAATATTGTGGCGCAAATTGGCACAGGGGGCACAATGGGACCGCAGGGTAGGGCAGAACTCGATACGCTGTTGGATCAACCTTTCTATTATGTACCCTCTGAAGCACAACGCGCGAGAGTTGTGAGCCAGAGAATTATGCAAGGGCTGATAGTTCTTCAGGTTGGCAATTTCCCTGTTTACAATGAACTCGGTCAAAAGGCTGCTGTGGCTACTCCCACTCCGGAGGGAGCAGCGGCGGACGAAGAGGCAGCGGCGCCAGCTCCACCGACAGTACCGCCCCCTGATATTGTGACCCTTATTATGACACCGCAAGAAGCGATCACATTAAATTATCTGATCTATACCGGTGCAGAAATCACACTCGCCCTAAGGGCTGCGAATGATGGATCTCGCGAAGATACGAATGCGGTCACCTTGCAGTACCTGATGGATGTTTACCGGATCCCGCTTCCTGTTCGGCTGCCTTACGGCACACAACCGCGAATCGACGAGTTGGCTCCCCCTGTGCTGGAGAACGATCCGGCTCAACCTGAGATCATACAATAAGAAAACATACTGATGAGATAATTGGAGTGCTGAATGGCAGAAGGCGAAAAAATTACCGTTATCATTGTCGATGATATAGCCGAAACGCGTGAGAATATTCATAAACTGCTTCAATTTGAACCAAATGTTGAGGTGGTTGGAGTTGGAAGGACTGGTGAGGAAGCGATTCGGGTCGCTGCAGAAGTCCGGCCCGATGTCGTCTTGATGGACATTAATATGCCAGATATGGATGGGATTGTGGCAACGGAGCGCATCCGGGCGAAAGTTCCTGGTACGCAAATCGTGATCCTGTCTGTTCAGAACGATTCTAACTACATGCGTAAGGCCATGTTAGCCGGAGCACGAGATTTTCTTACCAAGCCACCTGATCTGGACGAGTTAATTTCAGCGATTAACCGGGCAGGTGAGATGGCCCATGAGGAAAAGAAGAAAGCAGCCAATACTTTGGCGGCTGTCCAGGCTAGCGGCGGTATCAGCACCTCTAGCGGGATGATTTTTCCAGCAAGATACAAGGGCAGAATTGTGGTGATTTACGGGCCGAAAGGGGGCACGGGATCGACCTCAATCACCACAAATCTGGCGGTGGCACTGCATACACCTGAAAAACCCGTTGTGGTCGTGGATGCCCGCTTGCAGTTTGGTGATCTTTCTTTCTTCTTCAATGAGCAAACCAGGAATAACTTGGCCGATGTGGCCAGCCGTGCGGATGAATTAGATCCAGAATTTATGGAAGATGTTCTCTTGACCCATGGTGAGACTGGAATCAGGATATTGGCTGCTCCACCACGACCGGAGCAGGCTGAATCAGTTACAGGAGATCAGTTTAGTAAAATTGTCCGGTTCCTGAAGAATATGTTTGCTTATGTGTTAGTCGATACCAATTCTGGATTGGACGATATCACGCTGACAGCTCTTGATGAAGCGGACCTGGTTTCGGTCGTTACCACCCAAGATATTCCATCGATAAAAAATGTGCGTTTGTTCCTGGATTTGATGATCGCCCTTGGATACCCGAAGGAAAAAGTTTTCCTGGTGATGAACATGTTCGATAAACGGCGGTCTGTGACCGCTGAGAGGGTAGCCGATATTACCAAGAGCGAGGTAGTGGCTGTATTGCCTTTTGATGATCGATTGGTCGTTCCGGCAATGGATCGCGGTGTGCCGTTTATTACCCAAAATAAAACTCATCCGATCTCCAAAGGGATTTATGACCTGGCGCGCAGTTTGAGGCAGAAAGTTGCTGCCCTAGAGAAAGCAGAAGAAGAAGTAATTTAATCTGAAACGATAATTATAAGGCAATTTAACTGCATTCTCTTGGGTTTATAATTAGAGTACCATGACAGTGTTTGATGGATGTAGATTATTGTTAAAACACTGTAATTAGGAGTATTAAATGTCCCTATTGAAAAGACTTGAGCAAGGCAAGGACGAAGAACCGCAGCGTGGAGGTTCCTCTGGCGGAGCAAGACTCTCTAATTTGCAGGCGCGCCGGAATGCGCCTCCTGGCTCTACGGGTCAGCGAGACACCTACCTAGACCTGAAAACCAGGGTGCAGAACCGCCTTTTAGCCGAGTTGGATCCTGCGATGGATGTAACCAAGGTGGGGGAGGTGCGCAAAACCATCCAGGGATTATTTGAGCAGATCCTGGTTGAGGAAAGTATTGTCCTTTCCAGGCAAGAAAAGCACCGTTTGTTTGAGCAGATTGTGGCTGAGATTATTGGCTTCGGACCATTACAGCCGATGTTGGAAGATGACTCGGTAACTGAGGTAATGGTAAACGGAGCGAAGAATATTTATGTTGAGCGTAAGGGTAAACTCAGCCGAGTTCCGTTGGCTTTTGAAAGCGATGAGCACGTTATGCGGATCATTGACCGAATTGTGGCTCCACTAGGCCGCAGGATTGATGAATCGAGCCCGATGGTGGATGCTCGTTTGCCGGATGGTTCGCGTGTGAATGCGGTCATCCCCCCTATTTCACTCGTCGGACCAACCATAACAATTCGTTTGTTTTCAAAAGTTCCTTTTACGGTGGAACAGCTGATTGAATTGGGGACGATTACCCCTGAAGCGATCCAATTCCTGAAAGCGGTAGTGAACTCGCTGCGTATGCGTCCAGACCGGATTGTGGTGGGTGAGATTCGTGACGGTGCGGCGCTGGACATGCTTCAGGCGATGAATACCGGCCACGATGGCTCGATGACAACTGCTCACTCCAACAGCCCGCGGGATACCATTGCTCGTATTGAGACCATGACCATGATGGCTGGCTACGATCTCCCGGTGCGGGCTATCCGTGAGCAGATCGCCTCGGCAATTGACCTGCTGGTGCATGAGGAACGGCTGCGGGATGGGACTCGTAAGCTTGTTTCGATCACTGAAGTAGCCGGTATGGAGGGGGATGTCGTGACACTGACCGACCTGTTTGCGTTTGAACAAACGGGATATGACCAGGGTAAAGTGATCGGTCGCCTGCGCCCAACGGGTCTGCGACCTAAATTTATGGATAAGATCGAAGCGGCTGGGATTCATCTCCCACCGCAAATCTTTGGGATCGGTTCCCGCCGGTAATTGAATGCTTTAATTGGTACCTTACTGGCATACTAAAGGATTTATGATTGAGGTGATGAGGTAATAATGGCTGGTCCAATTTTATGGGTAGGCGGTGGACTGCTTCTCGTATTGGTGGTTGTAGGGATCGTGATCTCGATCTCGAGCGAGAAGGAACTGGTAGAGGAACGGATCGAAAAATATCTGGAAGCCTCGGAGACCGCACTTGAATACGGCATCTCGGAAGAAGAAGGGGAAAAAGGCTCTGCCTTTAGCGAGTGGGCAAACTCGCTGATAACCAGAACAGATTTTGGTTCCAAAATTTCTGCAGACTTAGCGCGGGCTGATCTTAAGCTGAAACCCGGAGAGTTTGTGGCCGCCATGGGCCTTTCGAGTATTGTGACCGCTGGGTTGTCGTGGGCACTGTTGGGCAAACTGGAAACCACCTTGTTGGGTGGGATATTCGCCCTGGTTGGAGCTGTGGTCGGTTTGTTCATCCCACAAGTTTTTGTCGGCAGGATGCAGGCAAAACGATTAAAGGATTTCAATGGTCAACTTCCGGATATGCTGCATTTGATGGTTAACGGACTGCGGGCTGGCTTTTCTACCATGCAGGCTTTGGAAGCTGTCTCAAAGGAACTGCCAGCACCGATCAGCACTGAGTTTAGAAGGGTAGTCCAGGAAATGCAGCTGGGAATTTCGATGGAAGCGTCGTTAGATAATTTGCTCGTCCGCATCCCGAGTGAAGACTTGGATTTGGTGATCACGGCGATCAATGTGCAGCGCGAGGTCGGTGGTAACCTTTCTGAGGTGCTGGAAACCATTTCGTATACGATCCGTGAGCGTATCCGGATTAAGGGCGAGATCAAAACTTTGACGACCCAAGTGGTTGCTTCTGGTCGGTTGTTATCCTTAATGCCGGTCTTTTTAATTCTAGCCCTATATGCCTTAAACCGAGATTACATTATGCAGTTTTTTGAGGAACCGATTTGGTGCGGTGCTTCAATGTTAGGCTGCAGCGGACTGTTAATAATTCTTGGTACGATCGTGATGAATAAGATCGCGGATATTGAAGTTTAGTTTGAATGTGAGTGATATATGAGCCCTACAGTAATTCTGATTGGTGTCATAGTTGTCGTACTGCTGATTGCCGTGGTATTGGTAGTCGTTGGCCTGCGGGGTGAGCGAGAGGTAGACCCGCTGGAGGAACGTCTTGCAGAGTTTGCTGAACGGGGTGAGATGGCCAGCTTACATGAGATTGAGATGTCGCAGCCGTTTTTGGAGCGCATCATCATACCAATGGCAAACAAGCTGGGAGAACTGGCTTTACGGATTACTCCACAAAAGGCACTCGACCAAATTCAGCATAAACTAGAGATGGCAGGCAACCCGCGTGGGATTGAACCAACCACTTTTTTTGCATCACGGTTCATTTTTGCAGTCCTCTTCGGGGCGTTGATGGTGCTGGTCTATAAAGACCAGCTGTTCAAATTTACTAATTTCTTGATTACGATCTTTACGATCGTCTTTGGGTTTATCATGCCCAATATGCTCATGGATGCGAAAATTGCCCGCCGCCAGGATAGTGTGCGAAAAGCACTGCCAGACGCGTTAGATCTGCTTACGATCTGTGTTGAGGCTGGCTTGGGTTTCGATGCGGCAATGCGCAAAGTAGCAGATAAATGGGATAATGAGCTCTCGATTGCTTTCGCTCGATCGCTGCAGGAGATGCAGCTGGGTAAACTCAGGCGGGAGGCATTGCGGGATATGGCTGAGAGAATCGGCGCGGCAGAATTCGAAAGTTTTGTCGCGGCTGTGATTCAGAGCGAGCAACTTGGTGTGAGTATGGCGAAGATCTTACGTATCCAGGCAGATGATATGCGCGTCAGGCGGCGGCAGCGAGCCGAACAAAAAGCCCAGCGCGCCCCTGTCTTAATGCTGCTGCCGATGGCCTTTTTGATCTTCCCGACGATTTTAATTATCATGATGGGACCAGCGGTCCTGATTGTGATGAATGGACCGATTGCCGATATCTTTGGTGGATAGGAGACGGACTGAACTCCAGATCACCAGCTTTTCAACTCAAATACAAATTGTATCAATCCATCTGGCTCATGCTGGATATGGTTTTACCACCGCGGTGTGCCGGGTGTGGTCAGGTTGGCAGCCGGTGGTGTTCTGCTTGCATTGAGAAGTGTGTACTTGTGGACGATAATGTCTGCAGCTTGTGTGGTAAACCTAAGCTTGTTCAAGGAAGGGTGCACCAATGTGCTAGGAAATATTACCTTGAAGATGCGTACGCCTGGGGGAAGTACCAAGACCCGTTGAGGAAGGCGATCAAACGGCTGAAATATTCACGGGATATCGGATTGGGAGATGCTTTGGCACAGCACCTTGTCTGGCTGACAGAAAGAAACAAAATTGGGGCTGAGATGGTTATTCCGGTACCCCTTGGGAAAAAACGCCATAAAGAGAGAGGATATAACCAGGCCGCCTTGCTGGCGAGGTCGCTGGCATTGGTTTGTGGCCTTCCGATCCAGACCTCAGCATTGGCTCGAACCAGAGAGACGGCAAGCCAGGTGGGATTAAGCCTGGAAGAAAGAAGATTGAATGTGGCGGGGGCTTTCACAGCTGATGCGGGAAAAGTTAAAGGGAAACGAGTGCTTTTGGTGGATGATGTCTTGACTACAGGGGCGACTTTAGAGGCCGCTGCCGAGGCTTTACGCATGGCAGGAACCCGGAAAATTGAGGCAGTGGTGGTTGCCAGGGCATGAATTTTGGTGGTTTTTTGAAATAGTTGGTCGCCAGATTAATTTCTGGTAAGATTAAAAAAACTTTAGTGATGAGGAGTAGACATGGCTGTAAAAGTTGATATCAGATCGAATGGTTTTGAGGTGAGAGACCGGCTGTTTGATTATGTGAATAAAAAGGCTGGAAAATTAGATCGATATATCAATGATCTGGATGAGGTTCGGGTTGAACTGACCTATGCAAAATCGGCGAAGTTGACGACCGATCGATTTGTGGCTCAAATTACATTATTAGGTAAAAAGATTATGCTCCGGTCTGAGGAAAGGGCAGACGATATTTACCCGGCATTTGATGCCGCCATGGACAAAATCCAGCGGCGAATAGAACGGTTTAAGGGGAAGCGCTACCGAGGCAGAGGCGATGGTGTGTCTGTGGGTCAGGCGGCGCTTGAAATGGAACAAGAAGTTCAGATGGAAGAGGTGGCGATTGAAGAAGAACCAGTCATCGCGCGCCGGAAGAAGTTCATTTTATATCCAATGGATGAGTATGAAGCGGTGGAACAAAGCAAGTTATTGGGGCACGAGGATTTCTTCGTTTTTTTCAATATGGAGACGAATTCGGTGAATGTGCTCTACACCCGCCGAGATGGAACCTATGGTTTGATCGAGACGGAAATGGCTTAGCAGCAAATTTAATCAGGATATTGGATCCGGGCGAGAAATCGTCCGGATTTTTTATTTTTGAAAATAACCGGTAGAAAGGGCGTAGCCATGTACTCTTCCCCAATCCGATTTTTTAACAAAATCCATGGGGGGTTTTCGATATGGATGAAAATTCGAGGTATATGGCCTTAAAACCCTTCTTTTAGCATGGTGACAACACTCCTTAGGGTTTTTATACTGTTATTAAACTACTCAATCTTAGCGACCAAAAAAATCATTTGGGAAAGGAGGTAGATATTTTAGTGATATCTGTTCCTATTCAATTACTGGTATTTAAAAAGGAGAAAGTTAAAAATGAAGAAATTTCTGGTTGTTGGGTTGGTTGTGGCAGCCATGTTGATCCTGGCTGTACCCGCGTTTGGGAATGGGGTGGTACACAGAGTCTCCGTTGGAAGCCCAGATATTTGTTATCCTGACAGGCCTGGGTGCGATGCCAATTTATCAATATTGGCGATCGAATATGCAGATGGCAGTGTAAAAGGAGAGTTAACAGATAGCTGGAGATTTGGAGGTTATTACAACGCCGAAATATACTGTCTAACAGTCGATGGCAACGAAGCGTGGGTCAGTGGTGTAATTAAAGCCGGTGAGACTCCAGGTGGTTATGACCTGAGAGGCATCCATATCTTCACAAGGGTAAAGGATATGGGTACCTCGGCCAATGATCCGCCGGACCAATTAGCCTTTGTGGGATTTAGTTTTAACGAAAT
>JARROY010000096.1:0-8557 GCA_037383445.1 Anaerolineales bacterium
TTGAACTTTCAACTTTAATCATGAGATACTCCTTTTAGTATGAGAGGCAACGCCTTGTACGTATAGATAAGTTTCCGCTGATAAAAATCCGGCAGATCATCACCACTAGGTATCAGGAGGTTATGTGTTTTTAGATGCAGGAGTGGAATAAGAGTTTTATAATGTTTACCTGGCGCAGTTCTACCGGTAATTTTTAGCGAGCGTTCGCCGTGTTCAGTATAACACCTCACAAGTTGAAAAGTGTCTGACTGCCCACATTATTCCACCACCCAACCAATTTCATTACCTGCTTACCGTGGTAGAATTTTTACAAAATGCTGTATATTGAGGAAAGATGAAACAGTTGCTGCAAAGTATGCGCGATGGCGAATCCAGGGTGGTAGAGGTGCCGGTTCCTGCGGCACAGCCGGGGATGGTGCTGGTGAAAACTGCCGCTTCGCTGGTTTCCGCGGGAACAGAGCGGATGGTGGTCGAGTTTGCCGAGAAATCACTGCTGGGCAAGGTGCAATCTCGCCCAGACCTGGCCAAACAGGTGCTGGATAAAGCCCGGCGCGAGGGTCTGCTCTCAACCGTGGAGGCGGCTTTCAACCGGCTGGACCAGCCCATGGCCCTGGGCTATTCTTCCGCCGGTACGGTGGTCGCTTTGGGCGAGGGCGTGCAGGGCTTTCAGATCGGCCAGCGGGTAGCGTGTGCTGGCGGCGGCTATGCCGTGCATGCTGAATATGCCGTAGTACCAGTAAACCTGGTAGCACCTCTGCCGGATAGCGTTGATTTCGAGTCGGGTGCGTTTGGCACCCTTGGTTCGATCGCCCTGCACGGCTTCCGTCTCGGGCAAGCACAGGTCGGCGAGACCGTCGCGGTGATCGGTTTGGGACTGCTCGGACTGATCTCTGTCGGGCTGGCGCAGGCTGCCGGCTGCCGCGTCTTTGGGGTCGATCTGGATGAAAAGCGGGTCTCTATGGCTCGGCAGATGGGCGCCGAAGCAGTCCTGCGTGCCCAGGCTGAAGATGCCGCCCAGACATTCACCAATGGCGCTGGGGCCGACGTCGTGCTGATCTGCGCCGATTCCCCCTCCAACGACCCGGTCGAACTGGCCGGAGAAATCTGCCGGAACCGGGGGCGGGTAGTGGCTGTGGGGGCGGTAGGCTTGGAGATTCCCCGGCGGGTGTATTTCTATAAAGAGATCGAGTTGATTGTTTCCCGCTCTTATGGTCCGGGCCGGTATGACCCCAGCTACGAAGAAGGCGGGCACGATTACCCGCTTGGCTTCGTGCGCTGGCCCGCTGGCCGCAACCTGAGCGCGTTTGTTAACCTGATCGGTGAAGGCAAAGACTGTCACTAATGACCTGAGCGAGCGGCAAACTGTCCAACTCTCTCCCAGCCCGCCGCCCCGCAGCGGTACCATTCAGCTAGGTGTTTTAGGCGCGGGCAATTTTGCTGGGGCAGTCATCTTTCCTGTTACCGCCAAACACAAGCAGATCCAATTGGTGGGGGTAGCTTCCGGCTCTGGTCGCAGTGCCCAGCATGCCGCCAGTAAATTTGGCTTTGGCTACGCCACCAGCGACACAGCGAAGGTGATTGCTGATCCAGCGGTGAATACTCTGGCGGTGCTCACCCGCCACCATCTGCATGCGGAGCAGACCCTGGCCGGTCTGCGGGCAGGCAAGCATGTCTTCTGTGAAAAGCCTTTGGCCCTGACGCGCGAGGACCTGGCTGAGATCAAAGCCGAGGTGGAGAAACCCGATGTGCGGCTGCTGATGGTCGGTTTCAACCGTCGTTTTGCATCCCTTGCCGTGCAGATGAAAGCTTTCCTGGAGAAAAGCGCCGAACCGCTGGCTGCCCATTACCGGATCAATGCCGGCTACATCCCGCCTGAACATTGGGTGCACGACCTGGCCCAGGGTGGGGGGCGCATTTTAGGGGAAGCCTGCCACTTCATTGACTTTATTACCTGGCTGGTCGGCGCAGCACCATCCAGTGTCAGCGCTCAGGCGCTGCCTGACTTGGGCCGCTACCGCCAGGACAACGCGGTGATTCAACTAGGTTTCCCGGATGGCTCTTTAGGCACGGTCAGCTACCTGGCGAATGGCGATAAATCCGTATCGAAAGAACGTGTGGAAGTTTTCCGCGGCGGGCGGGTGGCTGTGCTGGACGATTTTCGCAGCCTGGAGATGGTGTACCGCGGTACTCGCAAAGTGAAAAAATCCCGCCTGCGGCAGGACAAAGGCCATGCCGCCGAATGGGAGGTCTTTGCCTCGGCGATCCTGGCTGGCGGTCCGCCGCCGATTCCCTACGACCAGCTGTTTGGGGTAATGGAAGCTACTTTCGATGCGGTGGAAGCACTGCGCACCTGAGAAGGGTCACGATGAATCAAGATCAGGTACAAATGCTGTGGCCCGAGCACCGGCAAGTCTCGCCATCCCTATACCAACCGCCAAAGGGATACCATCTCCGCACCTTTCACCCAAGCGATAGCCCCAACTATTTCCGGTTAATGGAGCAGGTCGGCTGGCCGGGTTGGGATGACGCGAAACTGCGACCGTGGCTGTACCGTATCCTGCCGGATGGGTGGTTTATGCTGGTGGAAGAGAAGACCAGTGATATTGTGGCCACTTGCATGGCGACTCACGACCCAACCTGGCAGGTGCCGTTCTGCGGAGAGGTGGGTTGGACGGCTGCCCACCCAGCGCATCGGGGGAAAGGGCTGGGAACAGTTGTTGTCGGTGCCGTGATGGCGCGTTTCATAGAAGCGGGTTACACCCGAATCCACTTGTATACCGAAGAATGGCGCTACGCCGCCTTGAAGATGTATCTTAAACTAGGGTTCGTGCCCTATCTCGACCCGCCGCAGTCGATTGACCAGTGGCAGCGGATCTGCAGTGAACTAGACTGGCCATTTACCCCTGATAAATGGGTTGATTCCCTGGAATAGGAAAGCTGCGGTCAAGGTTGACGGGCGGTATATCCCCCGGCATATTTCCCAACATAGACATCCACCAGCACTGTATCCGTAACATTACTCTCCTGAATAAACGTATTACCGATCACGAATCCCCACCCGGTGCTGATTGGCTTTAGGGTGAGTTTGATTTCGATCATTTCCCCTTTGTGTGGGCTGCCCAGCCAGGTGAACTGCAGATCACTTTGCCTGGTTTCACCACCTTCCGGGTACTGGACATCCATCACATCGAAGGCATTCTCCGGCAGGGAAAGGTTGGACTGCATACTTTGAGGATAGACCTCTGTAAGCGGTTTTACCCGGTAGGTGATGGTGAAGATTTCGCCAAGACCAGGTTTGGGTTCGATCACGAGTTCGCTGCTTAACTGCTCTTGATTGGCGGGTAGGGCATAACCAATTTGTTGTTCCCAATGATTGACTGGACGTGTTTCCAGGTAAGTTTCCTGAGGAGTAACTTCCAAGTCAACCGTATCCCGCACATTGAGCGGATAACCTTTGGATATATCAACAGTTCCTTCGATCTGATAATGGCCTGGTTCATTGACTTGGACGACCAGCTCAAGCACTTTCTCTTCGGATTGCGGCAGATCGCCTTTCCAAACTGGGTTTCCTTCAATCAGTTCGACCCCATCTGGTAAATGTATCTGTGCTGCCACACCGGTTTTATCTTCGGAAAATTCAAAAGAAAAGGTAAGCCTGGCGGGTTTTCCGAGCAGGGGGGTCTCTTCAAATTCCAAGACGGCTTGATTTTGCAGCAGTACCGCCTCGCAGCGAGTATTAACGCAGCGCGGTTCAAACATTTCCTTGGGCAGCGCAGGCTCGCAAATCACCAACCCCTCTTTTTTGATCAACCATTCCTGGTGCTGTTCCCAAAATTGCTGATGGTTACGGTGGATGGAGTCAGTCAGGCCGCAGACCCCGGCTTCTACCAGGATGCAGTCCAAATCAAGACTGCAGGTGTTGACATCATCGAGGGTTATATTTTTATAATTCTTGTCGTCATCGGTTGGAACATTTTGGTGGGTGAAATCTGAATGCCCTCTGTCCCCCGATTGGTTGATCGCATAGATTGCTCCAACCACCCCAAGGAGTACTACGATGATTGCTCCTCCTATTACGGTCCATCTGCTGGATTTAAACACCAGAATCTCCTCTCTCACTGCGGCTTGTATAGCTTAAACGACTGAATTGAAGCGATAGTTCCGTTGAGGATAAAGGGCACGTCCATGACCTTGACATGGGATTTAGTGAGAAATCGGTTTTTTAAAAGCCGTAAACTAGGGGGATTTGGATCAGTACTATAATATAGACTGATATGGTAAGATTATTTGTGAAAAATTGTACTGGACGTGCGTTTAGGCATGTGTTAAACTAACAAATGGTTGGAGCTTGCAGATAACGCTACTATTTTTACGCGTTATCAAATTTCAGTATAAATAAATAAATAGAGATAAGGTGTGCCATGCTAGAAGCGTATTACCCAATTGCCATCCTGATCGGAATAACCATTGTCCTAGGAATCTTAGTGACGGTCCTAGGCCATTTGTTTGGTCCGCGACGTCCCACGGAGCGCAAAGGTGCCCCCTATGAATCGGGGATGATGCCTTATGGTCCTGGCACCAGGCAAATGCCCATCCGCTTTTATTTGGTGGCGGTGCTGTTCATCTTGTTCGATGTCGAGGTGATCTTCCTTTTTCCCTGGGCAGTTGTTTACCGGGAGTTGGGCCTTTTTGGGGTGATTGAAATGGCTGTCTTTGTGTTCATATTATTGGTAGGCTTCGTTTATGCCTTGAAGAAGGGAGCATTTGAATGGGAGTAGAACAAAAACTCGGTAATATGGGTGTGGTCACTCACCGGTTGGAAGACTTGGTGAATTGGAGCCGCACCAGAGCGATGTGGCCAATGCTGTTCGGTTTGGCCTGCTGCGCCATCGAGATGATGGCTGCCCAAGCCGCCCATTTTGATATGAGCCGGTTTGGGATGGAGCTGATGCGTGCCAGCCCGCGCCAGTCGGACTTGATGATCGTTGCCGGGCGCGTGACGCGCAAAATGGCTCCTGTGCTGCGTCGTTTATACGACCAAATGCCTGCCCCAAAATGGGTGATTTCGATGGGGGATTGTGCTTCCTGCGGCGGTGTTTTCAATAATTATGCCATTGTCCAGGGTGTGGATGAGGTTGTTCCGGTAGATGTGTTTGTGGCCGGATGCCCGCCGCGCCCCGAAGCCCTGATTCACGGGATCGTCACCCTGCATGAGAAAGTCAAGGGTGAGCAGATGAAAGATTGGGCATAGCAGGTGGTGCGATATGGAAAATGATATCTTGAAAAAAGCTGTTCCGCGATCAGGTGCAGGTATTGGTCGCTGCGGATAAAATTGTGGCGGCCGCGACTGCCCTGCGCGATAAACATCACTTTGAGATCATGCCCGACATGACCGCAGTGGATTACTGGCCCCAGACCAACCCCCGTTTTCATTTGTTGTACCAGTTCAATTCTGTATCCCAGCACATCCGCGTTTGCCTGCGAGTGCCTCTGGATGGAAATGAACCGGTGATGGATACCATGACCGGGGTTTATCCGAATGCCAACTGGCTCGAGCGCGAGCTGTGGGATATGTTCGGCATCCGGTTTGAAGGGCATCCCGATTTACGCCGCATTCTAATGCCCTATGATTGGGAAGGACACCCACTGCGCAAAGATTACCCGCTCGGGTATGAAGAAGTGCAGTTTACATTCAACTACGACGAGATCGACCAGCGCAAACCGCGCCCGAAGGAATAGGTGAAGCGCTTATGGCTATGCTGGAAAGAGTAGATACATCATTAGACGAGCTCAAGCACCTGGTCAGCGCACAGGCGTTTGAGGGTGACACCCTTTTGCTCAATATGGGGCCGCAGCACCCCAGTACACACGGCGTGCTGCGTTTGCTGCTAGAGCTGGACGGTGAAATTATTATCAACTGTATTCCCGATATCGGCTTTTTGCACACCGGTATCGAAAAGAATATGGAATCTAAAACGTACGCCCAAGCCGAGGTGATGACCGACCGCTTGGACTACTTGAATACGATGGGCAACAACCTGGCTTACTGCCTGGCCGTGGAGAAACTGGCCGAGATAGACGTGCCAGAACGCGCTCAGGTGGTGCGGGTTATTTTTGCTGAGTTACAGCGAATTGCCTCCCACTTGGTGTGGTTGGGAACGCAAGCCCTGGACCTGGCCGCCATGTCGGTCTTCCTGTACTGCTTCCGTGAGCGAGAATATATCCTCGACATTATGGAATTATGTTCGGGACAGCGCATGATGACCACCTATATCCGCCCCGGTGGGCTGTGGCGAGATGTCCCAGTCGAGTTTGAGGCCGCGGTGCGCAAGTTTATTGCTTACATGCCTGCACGCATCCAGCAGTACGAAGATCTGCTGACCAAGAACCCGATCTTCCTCGACCGGGTGCGCGGGATTGGTACAATGACCAAAGAGCAGGCCATGGCCTGGGGAGCCACCGGCTCTACCGCCCGCGGCTCTGGGGTTAATTATGATATCCGTAAAGTGCAGCCCTACTCCGGCTACGAACAGTACGATTTCGAAGTCCCGCTCCGAACGGAGGGGGATGTCTTTGCCCGTTACAAGGTGCGAATTGAAGAGATGCGCCAGTCTTTGCGGATCATTGAACAGGCGATCAACAAACTGCCGATGGGCCCCTTCCGCAGCAACAACCGCAAGTATGTGCCCCCGCCGCGCTCTGAATTAAGCCGCAGTATGGAAGCGGTGATCCACCATTTTAAGTTGTGGACTGAAGGGTACGATGTTCCCAAGGGTTCGGTGTATTCGGTAGTCGAATCGCCGCGTGGGGAGCTGGGGGTATTCTTAGAAAGCGATGGCGGCCCCAAACCTTACCGGATCAAGTGGCGCACGCCTTCATTTAGCCATATTCAATTACTGTCTTGGATCGCAAAGGGCCATTACGTGGCCGACTTGGTGGCGATCATCGGCAGCGTTGATATTGTTTTGGGAGATACAGACCGGTGAACGCAATTCAAGAAAAATACGCAAAAGAGATTGAAGCAATCCTCTCCAAATACCCGGCAGATCGCAAGCGCTCGGCAGTCATGCCGCTGCTGTATATCGCTCAGCGCGAAGGCGGTTATGTTACCAAACAAGATATGTCTGAGATCGCGGAGATATTGGAGATCACGCCTACCGAGGTGGCATCAATTATCGGGTTTTATACCCTGTACTACGAAAAACCAGGCGGGGAGTACCGCATTCAGGTCTGCAACGACCTGCCTTGCGCTCTGCGCGGTGCCGATGAATTCCTCGAAAAACTGTGCGAGAATGTCGGCATCCAGGTGGGTGAAACCACCGAGGATGGCCTGGTAACGATTGAAGCCGTGATGTGCCTGGCCGCTTGCGATAAAGCGCCTATGTTCCAGGTGACGGGGGATGGGATTGAATACCATGAAAACCAGACGGTCGAGAGCACAATGGAGTTGATCGAAGGCTGGAAGAAGCAGGAGAAGGAGGGCTGAGATGGCAGAACAAAAAGTAACCGGCCACCGCATCCTGCTGCGCCATCGAGATATCCCGGAGATCGGCGAGTTTGATGTGTACAAGGCCCAGGGAGGGTTTGAGACCTTCAAGAAGGTCGTCACCTCGATGGAGCCGGAGACTATCAAGCAGCTGGTGCTCGACTCCGGCCTGCGCGGCCGCGGTGGGGCCGGGTTCCCCACCGGGCGCAAGTGGATGTTCGTGGATAACAATAACTGGCCGCACTATCTTGTGGTCAATGCCGATGAATCCGAGCCGGGTACCTTCAAAGACCGCGAGATCATGGAAAAGAACCCCTGGCAGTTTTTTGAAGGGATTATGTGCAGCGCTTTTGCGATTGGCGCCCATGACATTTATATCTACCTGCGCGGCGAGTTCTGGCAGATCGCCCACCAGCTCGACGAACAGATTCAACAGCTTCACCAGGAAAAATTGCTGGGAGGCAACCTGTTTGGGACAGATTATTCCCTCAATATCTACACCCACCTTGGTGCAGGAGCGTATATCTGCGGTGAAGAAACCGCTTTGCTCAATTCAATGGAAGGCATTATGGGCCAGCCCCGTCTGCGCCCACCTTTCCCGCCCGCGGTTGGGCTGTACGATAAGCCGACCGTGGTCAACAATGTCGAGACCCTCTCGAATGTCGCCCTGATATTGGAAAAAGGTCCGCAGTGGTACCGTTCGTTCGGCACCGAGGAAAGCGCCGGAACCAAAGTTTTCAGCCTCTCCGGTAGGGTCAACAAGCCGGGGAACTACGAACTGCCCTTCGGAACGACCTACCGCGAGCTGATCTATGAATATGGTGGTGGAATCGTAGATGGCAAGCAGATCAAAGGGATCATGTCGGCGGGTGCTTCCTCGTCAGTGATTGTGGCGAATGATGAAGCCCTGGATACCCCAATGGCATACGAGACCGTTCGCAATCTAGGAGCCGACCTCGGTTCTGCCTCGGTCATCATTCTCGATGAGACGGTTGATATGCGCTGGCTGGTCAACAAGACGATCCATTTCTTCAAACACGAATCATGTGGTAAGTGCACTCCATGCCGGGA
>JARROY010000096.1:8588-19033 GCA_037383445.1 Anaerolineales bacterium
GCATCTGGAAAGGCGCTGCCGACCAACAGGAAGTGAACTTGCTGAAAGATGTCGCAACCAATATGCAGGGGAAGTGCTTGTGCGCCCTGGGTGAATTTTCCACCATGGCCGTGGTCTCTTCGATCGAGCGCTTCTCCGAGGACTTCAAGGTTTAGCTATGGCAGAACAGGTAAAAGAAAAAATGGTCACCCTGACCATCGATGATGTTGAAGTCACCGTTCCCGAAGGTACACTGGTGGTAGATGCCGCCAAAATGATCGGGAATGATATCCCCGTTTTCTGCTACCATCCCAAGATGGACCCGGTTGGAATGTGCCGGATGTGCCTGGTGGATGTTGGTTTTCCGATGAGAGACCGCACCACTGGTCAGCCTGTGCTGGACGAGGACGGCAATCCTCAAATCCAGTTCGGCCGTACGCTGGTAACCGGGTGTACCCAACAGGTTTCTGAAGGGATGGTGGTTGTAGGATACAGCGAGAAAGTGCAGAAAGCCCGCAATGATATGCTGGAGTTTTTCCTCACCTCTCACCCGCTGGACTGCCCGATTTGCGATAAAGGCGGTGAGTGCCCACTGCAGAATCTGACGATGGATTTTGGCCCGGGCGAATCCCGCTTTTTATATGACGACAAGATGCATAACGCCAAGCATGTCCCGCTGGGAGACCTGATCTTCTTGGACCGGGAGCGCTGCATTCAATGTGCCCGCTGCACCCGTTTCCAGGATGAGATCGTTGACGATCCGGTGATTGGGTTCTTCAACCGGGGACGCAGTCTGGAAATCACCACCTGGTCCGAGCCCGGTTTCGACTCTTATTGGTCTGGTAATACAACGGATATCTGCCCGGTGGGTGCGCTGACCACGGCCGATTTTCGCTTTGGCGCCCGTCCCTGGGAGATGCTGTCTTCTGCCTCGCTGTGTACGCAGTGCCCGGTGGGATGCAACCTGACCCTCAATACCCGGCGTGAAGCCAAAAGCGGCGGCAAGCTGGTGGTCAAACGAGTCATGCCCCGCCAGAACGAGCAGGTCAATGAGACCTGGATTTGTGATAAAGGCCGTTTTGCCTATCATTATGCTTCCGCTGATGACCGCCTGACCAGCCCGCTGGTCAAGAAGGATGGGCAGTTTGAACCGGTCAGTTGGGAGGATGCCCTAACCCTGGTGGCAGAAAAAATGCAAGCCGCTGGAGATAAGCTGGTGACCCTGGCTGGCGGCCGCCTGTCTAACGAAGATTTCTTCAATTTTAGTCAGCTGAACCAGAAGACCGGTGGAAAAGCGATTTTATACTCGGACATGATGGGCGGTGATCTGACCGCCAAAGTAGGCGTCGGGCAGGGAACCAACCTGGCCGACCTAGGCGCAGGTGATGCCATCCTGGTGGTTGCCAGCGACCTGGAAGAAGAAGCCCCGCTGTATTGGCTGCGGGTTAAGCAGGCTGCGGAGCGCGGTGCCACATTGATCGTTGCAAACCCGCGCCGCACCAAAGCCGACCGCTACGCCAACATCAAGGTGCGGTATGCATACGGCGAGGAAGCTGCTGCGGTGATGGCATTACTGAACGCCCTCTCCCCCAAGCAGCCCAGCCTCTCGGATGCGGTCAAGGAATTGGCCCGAGATGGGGCGGTGAAAGATGCTGCCAAGGCTTTTTCTGAAGCAGACAACGCTGTAGTGCTGTTCGGAAGCGAAGGTGTAGGATTAGCTGGTTCGGCTGGATTGGCTAAAGCCTGCAGTAATCTGCTGGTAGCCACCGGGCATACTGGTAAGGCCAACAATGGTTTGATCGGTGTGTGGGATAAAGGCAATGTTCAAGGTGGTTGGGATATGGGCCTCACGCCCTCCATGACCCTTGCTGAAGATTTACGTGGGGCCAAGCTGGCTTACTTAGTAGGTGTTGATCCTGCCGGGGACGACCCGGCCTTGAAGCAAGCCCTGCAGTCGGCCGAGTTTGTGGTTGTGCAGGAATTACACCACACAGCCACCATGGAACTGGCGGATGTCGTCCTGCCGGCACAGGCTTTCACTGAACGTGAAGGCACCACCACCAACGGCGAGCGGCGCGTCCAGCGCTTTTATCCGGCAGTCCCGCCGGTGAGCGGCACCAAAGCCGATTACGCCATTACGGCTGAAATCGGTAAGGCGTTGGGACTGGAGCTTGACTCGACCTCAGCTGGGATGGTGTTCTTCGGTATCGTAGGCAAATTTGCCGATTATGCCGACCTGGATTACCAGAAGCTGGCTGAAGTACACGAACAGTGGCCGATTATCGGGCGCGAGGATGTCTATTACGGGGGCACCAGATACGCTAACAAGCAGGGTCTTGGTGTGCAACTGGACAATGCTGCCGGGCGTGGTGAGCCAGTCAGCCTGGAGATTTTTGAGCTCTCTGCCGGAACCTCGGCAGACGGACTGCTGGCAGTACCTATCAGCCGTTTATACGATCAGGGCAATCTCATGCGCTATGCGAGTGTGATGTTCCCCCGCATCGACGAGCCATTTGTCGTGCTCAGTGCGGCAGATGCCAGCCAGATGGGGTTGAACGGCAGTGCCAAGGTAAGCCTGAACGGTTTCAGCGCTGAAGTAGATGTAAAAATTGATGATAGTGTACCGCAGGGTGTGGTGCTGGTGCCGCGCAGCTTTGGGCTGCCGCTGAGTGCCCCGGCCCCTGTCACGGTAGAAAAATAAGGATGCACCTATGAGTGAAACAACAGGCATGATCCTTGAATGGGCGATTAAAAGTGCAGTTGTGGCGGTTATCTGCCTGCTGGGCTTTGCCTACACCACCTATTACGAACGCCGATTACTGGCCCGCATCCAGGTGCGGATTGGCCCGAACCGGGCTGGTCCCTGGGGACTGCTCCAGCCAGTTGCCGATGGGGTTAAGCTGATCTTCAAGGAAGAATTGGTCCCGCAGTCTGCCTATAAGTTTGCTTTCATGCTGGCGCCAATCCTCACCATGGCCCCCGCGATTATCGTGATGGGTGTGGTTCCCTGGGGAACGCAGGTTAATTTATTTGGCCGTTCGATCGAATTGGGGATCAGCAACAACTTGAATGTCGGGATTTTGTACATCCTATCGGTGACCTCCATTGCGGTGTACGGCATTGTGCTGGCGGGATGGTCTTCGAACAATAAGTATGCCATGTTGGGCGGCCTGCGTTCTACTGCCCAGATGATCTCCTATGAATTGGCTCTGGGTCTTTCCTTCCTGCCGCCGATTATGATGGCGCAGAGTATGAGTCTGGCGGATATCGTCAAAAGCCAACAGGACATAATCTGGTTTTTTATCCCCCTGCTGCCGACTGCGATCGTGTTCTTTATCTCCGTTTTGGCGGAAGTCAATCGCTCGCCGTTCGATATGCCTGAGGCCGAGCAGGAGCTGGTGGCTGGCTACCACACCGAATATTCGGGAATGAAGTTCGCCCTGTTCTTTATGGGTGAGTATGTCAAGATGTTTTCGATGAGTGCGATTTTCAGCACCCTGTTTTTAGGCGGTTACGCCGGTCCGTGGGTAGACCAGGTGTCCTGGTTGGGCCCACTCTATTTGTTGCTAAAGATCATCTTTTGTTTAGGGATCATGATTTGGGTGCGCGCAACCCTGCCGCGCTTCCGCTACGACCGCCTAATGAAGTTTGGTTGGAAAGTTTTACTGCCGTTTGCGCTGATCAATCTGCTGCTGACAGCTGCGATCATCGGTATTTTTGGTTTATAGGTTTCTAGGAAACGAGGAAGCGATATGAGTATATATAACCCGCTGCCAGTCGTAAAAGGATTATGGACGACTTTCAAGTCCATATTTGAAAAGCCGGTCACACTGCAGTATCCGGAAGAAAAGCGCGTGATGGTGACGCGCTTCAAGGGACGGCATCACCTGCGCCGTTATGATAACGGGCTGGAGAAGTGCATCGGCTGTGCGCTGTGTGCGGCAGCCTGCCCGGCGGATGCTATCTTTGTAGAAGCTTCTGAGAATACAGACGAGGAGCGCTTTTCCCCGGGGGAGCGATACGCCAGCACGTACGAGATTAATATGATGCGCTGCATTTACTGTGGATATTGTGAAGATGCCTGCCCAACAGAGGCGATTCAGCTCGGACACGACTATGAATTATCCTTTATCGACAAGCGCAAATCAATCTATACCCGAGAGATGTTGCTCGACCCGGTGCCGGAAGGCAAAGAGCCGACTCCCAGGGCTGTAGAACCGGGCGTGTTCATCCATTCAATCCCGGAAATGAAAGATCCGGTGTAGGGAGAAGGAGTCTATGGACGCGAATCTAATTGTTTTCATTGTTATGGCGGTGGTGGCGATCGGGTCTGCACTCGGGATGCTGCTGAACAGGAACGCGATCTATTCGGCTTTATTCCTGATCCTAAACTTTGCCACGGTGGCGGTATTTTACATTATTCTGGGTGCCCCCTTCATTGCCATGACGCAAGTCACAGTATATGCCGGCGCAATTATGGTGCTGTTTTTGTTTGTCATCATGCTGCTTGGCGCGGAAGAACTGACCGGTATTACGACCAAATTTGACTGGCAGAGGCCAGCCGCGGTAGTGTTGGCTTTGCTGATGCTGGCAGAACTGGTGGTCGTGATCTTCTTCCGGGATACCGTTTTCGGTGAACTCATGCAACTGACAGATTTTGGCACTCCGGAGAATATCGGCAGGGTGTTGTTCAATGATTACCTGCTGCCATTTGAGATCACGGCAATTTTATTGCTGGCGGCTATGGTCGGGGCGATTGTGATCGCCCGGCGAGTGCGGCGAAAGCCTGGTCAATAGGAAAGCTGAGGAGAGGAATAGATTTATGGTCCCGATTGAATATTATGTAGGCTTATCGGCTGTCCTGTTCATCATCGGCGCGATGGGTGTGCTCACCCGACGTAATGCGATCATTATCTTTATGTCGATCGAATTGATGCTGAATTCGGCCAATTTGCTGTTTGTGGCCTTTGCCCGCATGTACGAATCCCTTGGCGGGCAGATTTTCGTTTTCTTTGTGATGACTGTGGCTGCGGCTGAGGTGGCCGTTGGCCTGGCATTGATCGTGGCGGTCTTCCGCACCAAAGATACGATTAACATTGATGAGGCCAGCACGCTCAAGGGCTAGCCCTTGGCGCTGCGAGGAGTAACTAAATGCTACTGAGTGAAACAACGACAACAGGATTTTTACAACTGGTTCCCTGGATCGTGTTCTTCCCGGTGATCGGTTTGCTGCTGAACACGATCTTCGGACGCCGTTGGGGGGAACTGGGGGTGGCAATCACGGGAGTGTCGGCCTCAGCGCTATCGCTGGTGGTTTCCGTGCTGCAGTACATCACCCTCCAGTCGAACCACGGAGAAGCGATGGTCTACCGGTTTGCGGAATGGCTGCAGATCGGTAATTTCCACATCCCCTGGGAATTCCGTGTGGACTCGCTCTCGGTGACGATGATGCTGGTGGTCTCCGGTGTGGGAACCCTGATCCATCTCTATTCCGTCGGCTACATGCACTACGATGTGCGCTATAAAGGCGACCCGAAGGCCTACGCACGCTTTTTCGTTTATATGAACTTATTCATCGCCATGATGATGATCCTGGTGAGCGGCAACAGCTACCTGATGCTGTTCGTCGGGTGGGAAGGCGTCGGTTTGTGCTCCTTCCTGCTGATCGGGTTCTGGTACACCAAAAACCCCAATGCCACCGAGGGCACATTAAACGCCTATGCCGCTAAGAAGGCTTTTATTGCCAACCGGGTGGGTGACTTCGGTTTCCTGGTGGCGATGTTCCTAACCTTCTGGCACTTCGGCACGCTGTCCTTCAATGAGATTTTCCCCGAGCTAGCCCACTATCAAGGCCCGGAAAGCCTGATCTGGTGGATTGCCGGGTTCATGCTGCTGGGTGTGACGGGTAAATCGGCCCAAATCCCGCTGTATGTGTGGCTGCCGGATGCCATGGCTGGCCCGACACCGGTCTCGGCGCTGATCCATGCGGCCACAATGGTCACAGCTGGCGTGTACCTGATCGCTCGTTCGGCCCCGGTCTTCAATGCAGTGGAAGGCGTACATGTGATGGTGGCCTTGGTAGGAGCAGCTACCGCCCTGTTTGCCGCCACGATTGCCGTCGGTCAGTACGATATTAAAAAGGTGCTGGCCTATTCCACCGTCAGCCAGTTGGGCTTTATGGTGGCAGCCGTCGGGATGGGTGCTTACGTGGCCGGGATGTTCCACCTGGTAACGCACGCCTTCTTCAAGGCACTTTTGTTCCTTGCTTCGGGTTCAGTGATCCTGGCTGTGGAACGCGGCCACCATCCGCTGGAAGGAGACGCGCAAGGCCACGAGGCACACGGGCATGAGGATGCGCATGATGCCGGGCATGAGGAGGTCTTTGACCCGCAGGACATGCGCAATATGGGCGGTCTGCGCAAGAAAATCCCCTGGACTTTCTGGACGTATATGGCCGGAACCCTGGCTCTGGCAGGAATATTCCCGTTTGCCGGCTTTTGGTCGAAGGACGAAATCCTGCTGGATGCCTCACATTTTGAGGGAACCGCCCTGGCCTATTGGCTGCTGGTGATTGCGGCGTTTTTAACGGCCTTTTACATGGGGCGGCAGGTGTGGATGGTCTTCTTCGGACAGCCCCGCCACCACGCTGCCGAAGAGGCCAAGGAAAGCCCCTGGACGGTGATCTTGCCGCTGGTGGTGCTGGCAGTCCTGGCTACACTGGGCGGCTTTCTGAACTGGCCGTTTGAGAGTGGGTTGGCGCCGCACCGATTCGGCCATTGGCTTGGCTATACCCTGGAGGCTTCCACCGGACATGAACTGCATGTACTGCCTTTCAGCGTCAGTGTGGCAGTTCAATCGACGGTCATCGCGTTGGCGGCGATTTTCATCTCCTGGCTGATCTACGGGCGAAAGTCGATGAAAGCTGGAGAGACTGATCCGCTGCAAAAAGCCCTGGGACCAGTCTTTAAAGGTATGAATGCCAAATGGTGGGTCGACTAGCTCTACCAGACCTTATTCCTGACCCCCTACGAAAAACTGGCGAAATTCTGGATTTGTGCGCAACTACGCTCTGGCTGTGTTCACGGGCGTGGTGGTGATTTTGGGTTACCTGGTCTTGTTCCGGTAGCCGATAACCATTTCGATAAAGAGGATTGTAATGGACTTTATTCTAGAACCACTCAATTTGGTAACATTCTTCCCGCTCCTGGGGGTGCTCATTCTGTTGTTCCTGAAAAATGAGCAGAAGAACGCTGCCCGCTGGACCGCCTTGGTCGCTTCTTTGGTGACCTTTGTGATTTCATTGTGGGTGCTGGCCCAGTTCAACGCTGCCAACACAGGGTTGCAGATGGAGATTAACGCCACCTGGTTTACCTTTGGCGCCTGGGAAATCAAGTATGCGCTGGGTGTCGATGGGCTGAGCATTTTGCTCCTGCTGCTGACGACCCTCCTGACCCCGATTTCAATTCTGTCCACCTGGACAGCTGTGGAGGATCGGGTGCGGGACTTTATGCTCTTCTTCCTTTTGCTGGAAGTCGGGATGGTCGGTGTCTTCCTGGCGCAGGACTTGTTCTTGTTCTACGTCTTCTGGGAGTTCACCCTGGTGCCGATGTATTTCCTGATCGGGATTTGGGGCGGCGATCAGCGCATGTATGCGGCGATCAAGTTCTTCCTCTACACCATGGCCGGTTCGATCCTGATGCTGCTGGCAATCTTGTGGTTGGGCAACACTCAGGGCACCTTCTACCTGCCAGAGTTGATCGCCAAAGGCGGCATCCCATCGAACATCCAGACCTGGCTGTTCTTTGCCTTTGCGGCTGCGTTTGCCATCAAGGTGCCGATGTGGCCGCTGCATTCCTGGCTCCCGGATGCCCACGTGCAGGCGCCGACGGCTGGTTCAGTGATCCTGGCAGGTGTTTTGCTGAAGATGGGCACTTACGGTTTCCTGCGCTTCAATATCCCGCTCTTCCCTGAAGCGGCCAAAGAGTGGGCCTGGCTGATCGCACTGCTGGCGGTGATCGGCATCCTGTATGGGGCGGCGGTCTCTTACTGGCAGAAGGATGTGAAAAAACTGGTGGCTTATTCCTCAGTCAGCCATCTTGGATTTGTTATGTTGGGTTTGTTCGCCCTCAATGCGCAGGGCATCCAAGGCGGAATTTTGCAGATGATCAACCATGGCCTCAGCACTGGCGCATTGTTTTTGATTATCGGGATGATTTACGAACGCCGCCATACCCGCGAGTTCAGCGAGTTTGGTGGTTTGTGGAAGGTGATGCCAGTTTATGCCGTGCTGACCCTGATCGTCAGCCTGTCTTCGATGGGTCTGCCCGGGTTGAATGGCTTTGTTGGTGAGTTCACCATTTTGCTGGGCGCATGGGGAGCTGGCCAGGCTGGCTTATTAGGGAATAACGGCGTGCTGTATGCCGGGTTTGCCGCGGCCGGGGTGATTCTGGCGGCCGTATATATCTTGTATATGTTCGGTACAATGTTCCTTGGCCCGCTGACCAATGAAAAGAACGAAACTCTCAAAGACCTGAATTGGCGTGAAATTGTCACGCTGGTGCCGCTGCTGGTGCTGATCTTTTGGATCGGTTTGTATCCCAAACCGTTCTTCGACCTGATGGCTCCGACTGTGGAACATCTGGTCGCCATGCTGGGAATGTAAGGCGTAGATATGTCTGGGTATAGTGTAGAAGATCTGGTCAATATTCTCCCGATTGTATTTCTGGTCGTTTGGGCGATGGTCATACTGATGGTAGAAGCCTTCAGCAAGCGCCGCGATCTATCTTTGGTCCTCGCGGCTGTCGGATTGGTGGTTTCTCTGGTGCTGGCAGTGAGGCAGTTTGGCATTGAAACCCCTGCTTTCAAGGACATGCTCACCGTGGATGGCTATTCAGTCTTTGTTAATGTGCTTGTGCTGTCCTCCGGCTTGTTTTCGATTGCCTTAGCGTATGATTACAATAAACGGATGGGCTGGGAGCGTGGAGAGTATTATGTTTTGATGCTGTTCTCAATTTCAGGGGCCATGCTGATGGCCTCCGCGGCTAACTTGATTGTCGTTTTCCTGGCATTGGAGCTGCTCTCTATCCCGCTGTATATTATGGCAGCCTTTGTACCCAATAGCGCTGCATCTGAGGAAGCGGGTTTGAAATATTTTCTGATGGGGGCGTTTGCCGGCGGGTTTGTGCTGTACGGCGTGGCACTGATTTATGGAGCGACAGGGGCGACCAACCTGATGGGGGTGGTTGCGGCAGCCCCCAATTCCGAGTCGCCGCTGTTCCTTTTGATTGGTGCCGCCCTGATCCTGGTCGGTTTGGGTTTCAAGGTAGCGGTTGTCCCCTTCCATATGTGGACGCCGGATGTTTATCAGGGAGCGCCCACCCCGGTGACCGCTTATATGGCTGTGGTCGCCAAGACAGGTGGTTTTGCCGCTTTATTAAGGGTGTTCATCTCAGCGTTTCCATCACTCAGCCAAGACCTCGTGCCGGTGTTATCCACCCTGGTGATTCTGACTCTGGTGATCGGGAACTTGGCGGCTCTGGCGCAAAAGAACATCAAGCGCATGTTTGCCTATTCTTCCATCTCGCATGCCGGTTTTATTATGATGGCCTTTGTGACTTACGGGCAGCCTGGAATCTATGCGGATGCGGTCACTTCGGTGCTGTTCTACCTGCTGGCATTTGCGGTCACCAGTTTTGGTTCTTGGGCGGTGGTGGTTGCTCTCGAGCGCGCTGAAGGCAAAGGTTTGAATTATGAGGATTATGCCGGGTTGGGCAAAAAGTACCCGGTCCTCTCGGTCGCGATGCTGATATTCTTGCTGTCATTTGCAGGTGTCCCGCCAACCCTGGGTTTTGGTGGGAAGTTCTTCCTGTTCCGCACTGTGCTGGAAGGCGGCTATGTTGGTTTGGCGATCGTTGGTGTGCTGGCTTCGCTGGTTTCCGCGTACTATTATTTACGAGTAGTGATCTTTATGTACTTCCACGATGGAGACCCGGAAGTACGCAGTGAACCGGTACTCAACCTGGTGACGGCCTTGACCGCAGTGGGGACAGTATTCTTGTTCTTCGTCTCCGGCCCGATTTTGCGATGGGCGGCCGAGTCGATCCTGGCCTTGATTTAATCGAATCGTACTAAATATCAATCCGAACTCCCCTGAAAATATTTTCAGGGGAGTTTTTTCTTTGATTTCCTGAGTCATAAATGTGGGTAAATTTTGCGGTATACTTCAATTCTAGGTGCTGCATATGGAGTAGAAAATGCGAGGGTTGATTTTCGATTTTGATGGTTTGATATTAGATACAGAGATGCCTGACTACATCTCATGGCAGGAGGTGTACCATTCTTATGGGGCAGAACTGCCGATAGAGCTGTGGTGTACTATTGTAGGGGGAAATGCTGAATCAGATTTTGAGCCGCATGAATATTTAGAATCGATCATTCACAGCCCGGTGGACCGCGAGCAGATTTGG
>JARROY010000097.1:0-7017 GCA_037383445.1 Anaerolineales bacterium
TGATTGAAGAGCAGCTGCGTTCCATTATCCGCCGCGAGGGTTGGGCATATTTGGATGTCCGGGTGAACCATTTTGATGCCTTCAAAGATGTTTATGGATTTGTGGCAGCAGATAATGTCGTCCGCTTCACCACGATGCTGTTAGGAGAAGTGGTAGACGAGGTGGGCACCAAAGAAGATTTTATCGGGCATCCGGGCGGCAATAATTTTGTGATCATTACCGATGAACAAAAAAATCAAAAAGTAATGGACGCGGTTAAGGCTCGGTTTAAGGAGCAGGTACTGTCTCATTACAATTTTCTTGACCGCGAACAGGGGTTTATCCTCACCACGGACGACAACGGTAAACAGGTTCATACCCCACTGATGACCATCTCGGTTGGTTCAGTTTCCCCGAGTGAGTATCCGTTTTCTGATATCCGCGAGATCACAGAACTGGCTGCAGAAGCCCGGCGGAAAGATATTCAAGTAGCGTAGCAGAGGCTGAAAAAGGACCACTGACCTAGAAAAGATATGCGATGTTTGGCTTAGATCACCTCACTTTTGGAGTTATCCTCACGCTGATAGGGGCAGCCTTGCTGGGTCTGCTCCCTGTCTTGCTGCGTTTCCTCCCACGCAGAAGCAAGCCATCAGCCCTGGAAGATTTCCAACCAACAGCGGTGACCGATGTCAGCCCAAATGAAAACGCAGTTTTATTGGTGCAGCCTGGCGGACGATTGATTTATATCAACAACCAAGCACGGCAGTGGTTCGGGATTGGAGATAACGAAACCCCGAACTTGGAGCGGATGTCCAGGCGTGCACGTCCTTCAGATGCTTTTCTGAGCCTGTGTGCTTCGGCCGGGCAGATCAGTTTTACCCTAGACCAATCTCTGGTGGAGGGGGTTTCGTACAATATTCCTTATCAGGAAAGACAAGCGGTGTTGGTTTCGCTGCAGAAACCTCAATTTACCAACCTTGAAGAGGGTCAGGATACCCAGTCGATGCACGCTGTGACCATCTTCAATGAGATCTCGCAGGCAATGTCTGCCAGCCTGGATTTGGAAACCACTATCCAGACGATCCTGGAAAGCATTGACCGCTTGATTCCTTCCGATTTCTCAGAGATCACCCGCTGGGTTCCAGAAGAAAGTTATTTTGTTCCCTACCGTTTCCTCACCGAAGAAGATGGTATCCGGCGCTTAAGCCGCAGTGACGATAACTATACTCTCGATAAAGGGTATACCAGCTACTTGGCCTCTCACGGCGAGACTTTACTGGTGAACGATGTGCTTAACTACCAGGAAGCGCGGCCGGCTGTCAGCCGGGCACAGTTCCCCATTCAATCCTATCTGGGAATCCCGCTCAAGATTGGCGGTCAGTTGATTGGCACGATTGAGCTGGCATCTCAAAATGTAGACAGCTTCACCGAACAAGACAAAGAGGTCCTGGAAATCCTTTCCGGTCATGCGGCGGTGGCACTGCAAAATGCTGTTACTCATCATAAGGAACGGGAACGTGTGCGTGAGATGGCCGGTTTGGCAGACCTGGCGCAGGTGAGCCGGGCGGTCAATAACCCTCAGAACTTATATCAACAGATTATTGCGATCATCAGTCCATTAATTGAAGCCGAAATATTGGGTTTCCTGATTTATGATGAACATACCCGCACCCTGGAAGGCCAGGTTCCATTCCAGGGGCTGCCGGAACAATTCACACAGCTATACCGTACCGAAATCAAAGAGAACAGCCCGGCCGAGAGAGTATGGCTGGAGCAGGATGTGATCATCACCGAGGACATGGGCGAAGAGTCGATCATGGGACAGCTAGGGCTGGCACCTTTAGCCCAGGCCAGCGCCATGCGTGAAACCGTGCTCGTGCCGCTCGGCTCTGGGATGCGCTCGTTGGGCTATTTACAGGCTGCCAATAAGCGGGACAACAGCCGGTTCAATGATGCGGATTTGCGCTTATTGCGCATCATTGCCGGGCAGGTGGCGCCGATCTTGGAGAATGCCAACCTAATCCAGCAGTCCCGGCGCAGGGCGCAGCGGGCTGAAGCCCTACGACGTGTGGCCAGCCTGGCAGGATCTGAAGCGACCCAGGATGAAGCCCTGCAGTTCTCTATGCTCGAACTCAGCCGCTTCCTGCAGGCGGACCTGGCTGCCGTTTTCTTGCTGGATGAAAGTCTGGGGATTTTGCAGGTCCATGAAAAATCAGCGGTCGGGATCGCGATCAACCAGATGTCAAAAATTTCCCTCCATCTGGTGACCCAGGCAAATTTGAACCATACCGTTACAGATACCCAGACGGCGATTTTCAGCAACGATGTCTTATCTGATGATGCTCTTCCGCAACCCTACCGCACGCTACAGCCGTTGCTGCCAGAGATTCACTCCATCATCGCAGCCCCATTGGTGGTGCGCGGCAGGAGTTTGGGTGAAATCTTAATTGGCAGCAAAATGCGGAATGCCTTTGATATTAATGACCGGCAATCAGTGGCGACCGCTGCTGACCAGATTGCCAGCGCTATCGAGCGAGCGTCGCTGATGAACCAAACGGACGAGTCACTCCAACGTCTTGCCGAGGAGTTAAGCTCGATCAACCTCCTGACGCGTAAATTCTCTATTACCGACAATATTCAGAATGTGCTTCAACTGGTCTATCAGGAGGCGGTTCGCATCTCAGCAGCAGATGTGGGCGGGATTCTGGTCTTCGATTCCGCCGAAAACGGCAATTCCCCCCTGTGGATTGCTCACCGGATTGGTGAGACTCCGCAGAACATCACCGGATTAGACCAGCACGCCATCACTCGGGTTGAATCGATCTACGTGCCAGACCTTTCTACCAGCACCTTTAAAGAAGATTTTGGAGAATTTGCCTCGGGTTTGGTGGTGCCGATTACTAAATTTGGGCAGGTGATTGGTGTGCTGCGTTTGTTTTCTCATCAGCCAGACCACTTCGATGACACCGTGCGCGACCTGATCCATGCCCTGGCTTCACAGACAGGTGTCACCCGGGCAAATATTTGGGAATACCACGCGGCAGCCAGCCGGACGACCCAGCTGACCGAACAAGCCCAGGCATTGAACCAACTGCTGGAAACACGGAAGCAGATCGAGAGCGGAACTCCACTCCAGCAGGCATTAGAAATCCTGGCAGGTGCAATCCATCAAGTCAGCCAGTACGATATCGTCATGATGTATGTTTACGATGAACAATACAAAATGATCCAGCCGGTTGCCCTGTTCGGTTTGGAAGAAGGTGAGTCGGAAGTCGTTAGAGAAATCTCGCACCCTTGGGAGCATGTCACTAGTCTGATGCAGGATGATTTCCGTATCAGCCGTTCTTATTATGTTCCGCACGACAAACTTGACAATGTGTCAACCTTGATCCCCGATTTTGTTAAATTAGCTCCCCCACCAGTCGAGAACCGAGAGCGATCTTGGAATCGGGGAGACCAACTGCTGCTGCCTTTATTTGATATGAAAAACCATCCCCTGGGGTTGATTGTGGTAGCTGCCCCGAGAACGGGCAAGGTTCCCAACGAGGCCAACCTGGAGACTCTGGAATTATTTGCCTCCGAAGCCGGTTTGGTTATCCAACGGAACAACCAGCTGGAAGCATTGAAAGGGCAAATTGAGCAGGTTGAGTCTCAGATCTATCAGACTGAAGCTGAACGATCTGCCGCGCAAAGTTCCTCCCAACTGGCTATGCTGCTGCAGAAGGACCTGGAACAGACCATCGTCTTAGACCAGCTTTATCACCGCTCCCGTAATATCCGGATTGGTCTGGATATTGCGGATACAGTTAACCGCCAGCCAGATCGGCAATCTGTGCTGAATTCGTTGGCCAGCCAGCTGCTGACTGAAATGGAGCTGGACATCGCATTGGTGGCCGAACCCTCTTCAGGCGGGCCGCGGCTGCTGGGACAATTTGGCCCGCTGCCTTCCGGTGCAAACCCCCAAGCCTTATTAGGCCAGCGCAACCCATTACGCCAGACCCTGCAGTCTGGGAATATGATTTTTGTCGACAATCTGGATGAGAATTCTGAGTGGTTTAACTCTCCGCTGCTAAAGAATCTGGATGCTCGGGGGTTTATCTGCCTGCCGATTTCTAATAATCAGCAGGTCGATTCGGCTGTTCTGGCGATTTCAACCGTTCCCCTGACAGATTTGACGAGAGAAGACCAGCAGGTGTATGAGTTGGTTGGGAGCCAGGTATCGCTGACGCTGCAGAATCTGAACTTGCTGACGGAAACCCGCCGCCGCTTGCGTGAGGTCAACCTGTTGTTAGAATTCAGCCGCCAGTTGGGCTCGCTGAATTCGGCGGAGATTCTAAAAACGTTGGTCAGCAGTATCCGCCGCGTGATGCCGCATGCCCACGGCTTGAGGGTGATGGTTTGGGATGAGGAACAGCATATCCTGAACACAGAGACGGCTTACGGATACAACCAGAACGAGGCGCTGACCAAAATCTCACACGGTTTGGGAGCTTCGATTCTCGAGAAGACCTTCCAGCAAGGCCAGGTTTTGAATATTGACGAGGTGGATTTTGCCGCTGACTTTGATCTGTCTTCCGAAGAACTGCTGCGTTACCGTGAGGCTACCGGGGGCAGACTGCCAGTCTCTTTACTGCTAATCCCGATCCGGATTGTGGATGAAATCCGCGGCTTGATTGAATTGGATAATTTCAACACGGTTTCGGCTTTTTCTGAGGAAGACCAGGTGCTGGTCGAATCGCTTGCCCAGCAGGTTGCTCTTGCGCTGGAAAATGCGCGTTTGTATGCGGAAAGCCAGCGGATTAACGAAATTCTGGAGAGAAGGGTTGCAGAACGGACCCAGGAATTGGCTCGGGAGCATCAATTCTCGCAGACGCTGCTGAAGATCAGTACCGAACTTTCTTCCAGCCTGGACCTGGATATGGTGCTCAACCGGTCGCTCGCAATGTTGGTAGAGGCTACCGACGCCGAGCAAAGTAATATCCTCATCTCCCGACCGTCAGAACCAAGCCTGATTTTCCGGGCCGGCTCCGGCATCCATGGGTCTCCTCCAATGGGTGGGACGGTGACGAATCTGAAAGTCAATGATGGTATTGCGGGTTGGGTGATCGAAAACCAGCGCCCGCTGATCATTAATGATTTGCTGAAAGATAGAAAATGGTCGACTAAGCATGGCGTCAACCCGGTATACCGCAGCACCCTGACTGCGCCGCTGATTGTTGGTCAAGACGCCCTGGGTTGTTTAATGCTCTTCCACCGAGAACCAGATCATTTCAACGAACGCCAGGTAGATGCAATTCAAGCGGCCGCTAACCAATTTGCGGTGACGATTAACAACGGTGAACTGTTCCAACTGATCCGCGATCAAGCGGAGGATTTGGGCAACCTGCTGCGCGCCCAGCAGATCGAATCCAGCCGCTCGACGGCAATGCTGGAAGGGGTAGGGGATGGCGTGTTGGTGACTGAAAGCCAAAATGTGATTACTTTGTTTAACGATGCCGCTGAAGAAATGCTGGCATTAGATCGCAGCCAGGTATTGGGCAAGTCTTTGGAAGAGTTTGTCGGTCTGTTTGGCGGTGAGGCAAAAGCCTGGATGGAAAAGATCCGCTCCTGGTCGAGCAGCCCGGATCTGGTAAACGATATAGATATGTACCAGGAACGGTTATACCTTGAAGATGGCCGGGTGCTGTCTGTTCACCTCTCACCAGTCCGAGACCGGAACGAATTCCTGGGAACGATCTCGATCTTCCGGGATATCACTCACCAAGTAGAGGTAGAGCGATTGAAGTCTGAATTTGTTGCCACTGTGAGTCATGAACTGCGCACCCCAATGACACCGATAAAAGGGTATGTTGAATTTCTCTTGATGGGTGGCGCCGGCCAGCTGAATGTGCAGCAGTTAGAATTTGTCAATATTATCAAGACCAATATCGACCGTCTCAGCATTTTGGTAGATGACCTGCTGGATGTCTCACGCATTGAAGCGGGTAAAGTATCGCTGACGTTCCAGCCGATTGATCTGCGCGAGGTTGTGGATGGGACCGCTGAAGCGATCCTTCAGCAATCCCAGGAAGAACAGAGGCCGATAAATATTGAGGTTGAAATCCCCGATGACCTTCCAAGCGTCTATGGCGATATCGAACGGGTACGCCAGATTGTGTTTAACCTGATGGACAATGCGTATAAATACTCCCCGGAGAACAGCCGGATTCTTATCCGAGCCTTCCAAGATAGGTTTTCGGTTCAGATGGATGTTATTGATGAAGGGGTTGGTATATTCCCGGATGAGTATGAAAAAATCTTTGAGCGGTTCTACCGCAGCGAAAATCAAATGGTCATGGCTACCCCAGGGACTGGTTTAGGCTTGCCAATTGTAAAGGAATTGGTGGAACTGCATAATGGCAAAATCTGGGTGACCAGTTCTGGAGTACCCGGAGAGGGAAGTACTTTTTCATTTACTTTGCCAGTGTATCAAACGGAACAAGAACCACTATTGTACGAATAAGAGGACTGATATGGCGAAAATATTAATAGCTGAAGATGAAAGAGATATTCGAGACCTGATCACCTTTACCTTGCGCTTTGCTGGGCACGAGGTGATCGCAACATCCAATGGAGAAGAAGCCTACCAGAAAGCTCAAGAGACTGTGCCGGATTTGATTATGATGGATGTGCGTATGCCACGCATGACCGGTTACGAGGCTTGCCGCCAGATGAAGGAAATCGACGCTCTGAAACCGGTGCCGGTCATTTTCCTTTCTGCTAAGGGCCAGGATGCTGAAGTCCAGGCGGGTTTGGAAGCGGGAGCGGTGGAATATATCCTGAAACCTTTCGCTCCCAACGAACTGACGGCACGGGTAAGCAGCATCTTAGAAAGATACAGCGCGTGATAATCGTTGGATTTGGTATAGGTTAGGCAAACACAAGCAAGGACTGCAATGAGTGCGATCATTATTCAAGAAAAGATCGTTCATTACGAGGTATTAGGTCGGGGAAAACCCATTATCTTCCTGCATGGATGGGTGGGTTCTTGGCGGTATT
>JARROY010000098.1:0-10349 GCA_037383445.1 Anaerolineales bacterium
ATAGCCCATATTGGCAACTCCTTTGGAAAAAAAGAGATTAGTGATAGTAAGAAACATATAAGAACCGCAATCGCATATTCAGTAACATTTTTATTGCTCCTTTTGGCTATCCCATGGACAACAAGACCCCTACTGCCAAATTTCTAAGTATTTAATTTGATTCTTATATATTGGATGGAAAATTTAATTTATATTTTTAACTTTTATTAAACAAATTATTAAAATAAGATAATAAAACATAAAAATATTCAATATTTTTCATTATATTTTAAATATTTTCTTGACACGAAATTCAACTTTGCTATAATTCTAATTAGAACAGCCAATAAATTTCCTTCTGGCGTTTTTATAGAGAGAAAATTAGAAGCACCTTTTTATATTTTGTAGGTTTGAAATTTGAAGGACAGGAGATATAAAAATTATGTATCCCATTTTTAATGATTGCCCAATATGTCATGGAGAACTAATTGCCACTCGCTTAGAATGTCGCCACTGTGACACTGCAATTGAGGGTAGGTTTATCACAGGACCATTTGCTGGTTTAAATGCCGAACAACTTGAATTTATTGAAATATTTATCAAAAACGAGGGCAAGATTACAAGAATGCAGGAAGACTTAGACCTCTCATATCCTACTATCCGCAATAGACTTCACGAAACCATCCGCGCCCTTGGATATGAACCCGGAGAGGATGAGGCTGGACTCAATGAGGATGAGCGAAAGCAAATTCTTGATGAACTTGAAAAAGGTACCATAAATTATGAGGAAGCAATGCGGATGATAAAAGAAAGTGAGGTGAAGGAAAAAAATGGATAGGATAAATTTAGAAACAACAGATACTCCTGAAATCCATATCATTAGCGTTGATGGTAGCTTGAGAATAAAAGGTTGGGATCACAACGAATTACGAGCCGATTCTGATGAGTCGGATACCCTTTCGATAAAATCCCTAGATAACAATGTAAAAGTAGAATGTAAATCGGGCTGCATGATTCGTATTCCTGTTGAAGGTTCAATCCGTATTGATCAAGTAAAACAAGAGTTAATGTTAAAATCCATAGATTGCCCGATTGATGTTGGACAAGTGTATGGCCAATTTATGGCCAAAAGTGTCGGATCTTTGACTGTTAAAAAAGCACACAGCAATTTGGTTGCTAAAAATGTGGATGGCAGTTTTTTCAGTGAATTGATAACTGGAAACGTCAATCTCCAGGATGTTGAAGGTCCAATTGATATCAAAAAGATTAATGGCAACCTTGTTATAAAGGGATATACGAGCGGCATCACCGCTGAAGCAAATGGTAATGCAACTTTAAATTTAGATTCAGAAGCTGGTGGCAGCTATAATATTAGAGTCAATGGAAATATTTCCTGCCGGCTAACACCAGATACAAATGCAAAAATAAAATTAATCAGCGGTGCAAAACAGATCAACCTAAAGATTTCTGGATCTACTGAATTACATCAAATCAATGAATATGAGTTTACTGTCGGAGACGGAGAGGGGCAATTTGAGTTGAATGCTGGTGGAACCATTGATCTTACCATTCCTGTTCAAGAGGAAATAGATTGGGCGTATGAATTTGACTTAGGCGATGACCTCTCATCGATGGCTGATGACATTTCTCAAATTGTGTCAGACCAAATTGAATCACAACTTGAATCGCTTAGTGAGAATTTAAATAATCTTTCAAATAATTTAAGCAATTTAGGTCCATTTACCTCTGAAAAAAATAGGGAGAAGCTGGAAGCTAAACGCCTTAAACTCAAAAGAAAATTAGCCCGTGTCGAAAGACATACTACAGACAAAGCCAGGATGGCGAGTAGACGTGCAGCAGCAACTGCAAGAAGAATTGATAAGTATAAACCTTCAAGCGAACCAATAAAAGATGTGGAGCGACAAAAAATTTTGGAAATGTTGCAAAATAAACATATCTCGGTTCAAGAAGCTGAAATGTTACTTGCAGCACTAGAAGGTAAAAATCCTGAATATGAGGGGAGCGATACAATCGCATCAGACGACCCCGCCTGAGAATAAACGGGATCTGTATGGTTAATTGACCAAATTGGAGAAATAATTGATGACCGATTATATGAGTGTCTTGAAAATGATTGAAGACGGTGATATTTCGCCGGAGGAAGGAATAAAACTTCTTCAGGGAATTGGAACAATGGATGAAAATAATTTTGATTCTGGATTGGACACACTAGATATATTAGAAAAAATTGAAAGTGGTGAAATCTCTGCTATAACCGGGATCCAATTAATTGGTGAAAATAATAGGGAATCAAAAGATTACACTTCTTCAGAAAATAATTATATGCCTGGATTAAAACAAGACCGTCCTTCAATTTCAGAAGAAGATATTGAACGCTGGAAAAGGTGGTGGACATTTCCTCTATATATAGGTCTAGGTATCGTTATAATTTCTACCTTTTGGCTAAATGCAGCTTACCAAAATTCCCAATTTGGTTTTTGGTTCTTTTGTTCTTTGATTCCACTCATAATTGGCTTACTGCTAATTTCAATTTCGTGGGGTACAAAGTCAGGTCCCTGGATCCATATTCGGGTTAAAGGAGAAAAAGAACGTGTTGCTTTTAGTATTCCTGCCCCAATTGGAATAACTAGTTGGCTTTTACGTAATTTCGGACATTATATTCCCCAATTGGAAAAAACATCCGTTGATGAGATTCTTTTAGCACTAGAAAACACATCAAGACAAAATGCTCCACTCTATATACAGGTTGACGAAGGCGAAAAAGGTGAACACGTCGAAATATTTATAGGTTAATAAATTTAAGGAAAGAGACAAAATATGATGGCAACAAGTGAAGAAAGATTAAAAATATTACAAATGATCCAGGATGGAAAGATTTCCGCGGAAGATGGTGCAAAATTGTTATCAGCGATATCCCAAAATGCTCAGGCCCAGAAAACAAGAACCGCTTCGCGAAATCGCGAATCTCGCTATATGCGCGTTCGGGTCACTGATATGAATTCGGGAAAAACAAAAGTTAGTGTAAATCTCCCGCTCGGACTAGTTGACGCAGGCCTAAATATTGCCTCAAACTTCATGCCAGATATGAGCGCTGACGCTTCAGAAAATATTAGAGATGCCATTCACGAAGGATTAACGGGAAAAATCGTCGATGTGATGGATGAGGATGACAATGAACACATTGAAATCTTCATTGAATAGTATTTAACCTGCAAAAAGTTGATTGCTATCTAAAATATTTGCTGGAAAATTTTGGGATAAAGGATTATTCATTCCCCCAAATGCCAACACGTTTATAAGTATGAGATTTTTAACTTATTTGGATAATTTAAACTTCCAGTTTATAACCAACCCCCCGAACTGTTACCAACAACTCGGGATTCCTGGGATCAACTTCTATCGCCTGCCGTAACCAACTGATATGAACATCTAATGTTCTTGTATCTCCTGTATAATCTGTTTTCCAAACATTTTTAAACAACTTTTCCCTGGCAATTACCTTCCCAGGTTTTTCCATCAAAGCATCCAGAAGTGCCAGCCCTGATCCGGGCCGGGAAGATCGCGCACAACGGCGATCCGATCATGACCTGGGCGGTGAGCAACACCGTGACGCGGCCGGATGCAGGACAAATTCTACCGCCGGATGTTCTCATTGATGCTGCATTGACAATGAGCAACTCATATTTATTTTTTGATGCCATCTCTAATGCTTTTTTACCGGTCGATATAGTTTCAATAAAAAAGCCCTTTTTCCTCAGCAATGAAACAAATTCAGGATTACCAGACCAGCGTCCTTCAATCCATAATATTGGTGAGTGTTTCATTGCGTTAGAAGTTTTAGCCATCAAAGATACCTAATCAAATCTTAAGAAATTATTAGTTTTAAAATTTTCCATATGGTTCGTGGGCCGATTATAATTCGAAATCCAAGATTTATCAAATGAGAGTACAAATCCGAAAACAATTATCATTTATAACACAACAACACGAAAACAATAATTATGTTGCATTCCAACTTTATACCATGTTAGAATTACACTCGTATAGTCTTCCACACCAATATATCAAAATGGAGATTTTTAATGGACGACATGGTTGAAGTTGTAATTGATAGCATTCGAGTAGGACTAATGTCCCAAAATCGAGTCATTATTTTACGCGAAACCGGAACTGAGCGTTACCTCGCGATATGGATCGATGCGTACATGGCAGAACAGATTACTTTTGCCTTGCAAGAAATTGAAGTAGCCCGCCCAATGTCCCATGATTTAATGAAACAAATTTTGCATGCATTAAACGCTCGAGTTATAAGGGTAGAAGTTGTAGAATTAAAAAATGAAGTCTACTATGGAAATGTGGTAATTGAAACCGATAATGGTCATCAGATCAATATTGATTCTCGCCCCTCTGATGCCCTTGCCCTTGCAGTTCGTACAAATATCCCTATCTTGGTTGCCCGAAAAGTCATGGACGAAGCAGGAATCGTTCCAGAACAAGATATCAGTGAAGAACAAGCGGGATCTGAATCCCCTGAAATGGAAACGGGGCAAACAACAGATCTTGGTGAAGACCATCTTTCAATCTTTGAAGATTTTCTAGATAATTTAGATATTGAGGATAGCGATCAAACAGAAGAGGATAGCCCTGACGATAATGATGATGATTGATTGATTTAGGTAAAATTAATGACTGATTCCTATCCCAATAACCCTGATACAATTTCTGGCCCTCAGATTGTTCCCCATAGCAGGGAAGCTGAGGAAGCTGTAATTGGTTCGGTTCTTATCAACCCAGATGCTTACTATGATGTTGTGGAATTTCTTGAAGCAGAAGATTTTTATTTGATTAAACACCGCTGGGTATTCGAAGCCTTCAACCGTTTACATGAACGCAGAACACCTATTGATATTTTAACTGTCACAGAAGAATTAGATCAGATGGGGTATCTAGGGGAAGTTGGTGGATCCGCTTACCTTACAGCTTTAATTTCCAACGTACCTACCGCATTACATGCAACTGCTTACGGTCATTTGGTTGGGGATACTGCAATCCGGCGAAGGATGCTGGAAGCCGCAAATGACATTGCAAAAACAGCTTATAAAGAAGATATCACAATTGATACTGCCATTGACTCTGCGGAAAAAGCTGTTTTTGGTATTAGTGATCGACGCCTCAGTAGTGATCTCCAACCGATTCAAAAGGTGTTAAGTGATTATTATGATAGAGTAGGAGACCTTGCCAGCAGAGATGCGGAAACATACGGTGTCCCAACTAATTTTAGGGATTTGGACAATCTCCTTGGCGGTTTGCAACCATCCGATTTGCTCATTATTGCTGGCCGACCTGGACAGGGCAAAACCAGCTTTATGCTATCGATAGCAAAAAATGCGGCAAGAATATCCAATAAACATATAGCCATCTTTTCGATGGAAATGTCTAATGAGCAGCTTGTCCAACGTTTGATTTCTCAGGAAACGGGAATTGATGCTCAGCGCTTGAGGCTTGGAAAACTAAAAGGAGACGAATGGAATTTGTTCGCGGAGGCTGTAGAATCCTTGAGCAGAACGCATGTATTTTTAGACGACACCCCCTCTATCACACCAACTCAAATGCGCGCAAAATGCCGTAGGCTTCATCTTGAGCACCGTTTAGATCTAATAATTGTTGATTACCTCCAACTCATGCAAGGAGATTATCGGACAGACAATCGAGTACAGGAGGTTTCTTACATTTCCCGAAACCTAAAAACCCTGGCCCGCGAACTCAATGTTCCAGTCCTTGCCGCAGCTCAGCTTTCTCGTGCGGTTGAGCAACGCTCAGATAAACACCCAGTTCTTTCAGATTTGAGGGAATCCGGATCATTAGAACAGGATTCTGATATCGTTATGTTCATTTATCGCGAGGACAAAGACCAAGAAGATTCCATCATGAAAAACGTGGCAGAGATCATTGTTTCAAAGCACCGCAATGGCCCAACCGGAAGTGTACAGCTTGTATTTAGAGAACACCTGGCTCAATTTGTCGATGCGGCTACTTTCCATTTCGACCAAACCCAGATACCTTGAAAATGAAATCATTTAATGGATTTAAATCGAACAGAGATCAAAACACGTCGATACCGCACGAATTTTTTTCAGAAATATTACCAAATATAAATAACCTTTATGAGCTTAAAACAATTCTTTATATCCTTTGGTTCATTGAAAATAACGACCTCGAATACCCCTTTATCACAATTGAGCAACTTAAAAATGATGAATTATACCTTTCAGGTTTAGGCAGCCATAAAACGGACCAATTAAAGCATCTTCACGAAAGCATCAAACAAGCGGTTGATGATGGTATTTTAATTGACCCAAATCAAGAAAATGCAATTACAAAAATAGATTGTTATTTTCTAAATGACCCAAGAGGACGAGAAGCAATTGAGTTGCTTAAAAAAGGAGTTCTCAAAATAGAACTGGGTGTTGATAATTCTTCAAGGTTAACCAAAGTAAAACCTAATATCTTTCAAATTTACGAAGAAAACATTGGTATTATCACACCTGTAATTGCTAATGCATTAATTGACCTGGAAAAAGAATATCCGATTAATTGGATTGAAGAGGCGATGAAAGAAGCCGTAAAAAGTAATATCCGGAAATTGCGATACATCGAAGCCATTTTAAAGAATTGGAAAGAAGAAGGCAGATATGAGCGAACCGATAGAAGACGCAGCCAAAAAGATCAAGAAAAATATGACCCAGACAAGTATATCGACGGAGAATACTCAGACTTCATCGACCATTAAGGGGGCGGGCGATCCAAATTGCCCATATTGCAAGGGGCTTGGATATATTCGGAAGGACCTGGATGTTAATGATCCGGAATTTGGTAAATTACAAGTTTGTGTATGTAGGCAAGAAGAATTGAATTACAGAGACCAAACTCGTTTATTTGCTTTCAGCCAACTAAGTGAACTTAAAGATCTTCGGTTTGAAAATTTTGAACCCCGTGGGAGAATAGGCTTAGGTGAACACCAGGCTGCCTCTTTAGAGCTTGCCTACAATCAAGCAAAACAATTTTCCCAAACTATCAAAGGCTGGATTCTTCTTAGGGGAATATATGGCTGCGGAAAAACTCATCTGGCTGCGGCGATAGCTAATTTTGCAGTTGATCAGGGTATAAAAACTCTTTTTATCACTGTACCAGACTTGCTTGACTCGCTAAGATTTTCTTATAACAGCAGTTCAGAAACAAGTTTTGAAGAACGGTTTGAGGAAATCCGCAAAAGCCCATTATTAGTATTGGATGATTTTGGAACCCAAAATGCCACACCGTGGGCACAGGAAAAACTTTTTCAAATTATCAATTTTCGCTATATCAACAAACTTCCACTGGTGGTTACAACCAATTTGGACCTAGACCAAATCGAAGGTAGAATCAGATCACGCCTAGAAGATCCAGATCTCGTAACAAGGGTACATATTCAAGCACCAGATTATCGACGCCCAATGGATGCTGTTGGATATCATGAACTCTCTTCCTTATCTTTGCATGGCGCGCAAACATTTAACACTTTTGAAATCCGGAAAAAAGAAGGGCTGGATTCAAATATTATAAAAAATTTAGAAAAAGCATATCAGGTGGCGGATTACTATGCAAACAACCCTAAGGGCTGGTTGGTCTTTACTGGGACATTTGGGAGTGGAAAAACCCATTTGGCAGCCGCAATAGCAAATAAACAAGCATCAATTGGAAGACCTCCTTTATTCATCGTAGTTCCAGACCTGTTAGATCACCTTAGAGCCACCTTTAATCCGAACAGCTTAGTTCCCTACGACAGACGTTTCGACGAAATAAGAGCTGCTCCGTTATTAATTCTCGATGACCTTGGAACGCAATCAATGACCCCCTGGGTAAAAGAAAAACTGTATCAATTGTTTAATTATCGGTATAGCGCTCAATTGCCGACAGTAATCACAACCTCTGACTCGCTGGAGGCCATGGATCCTAGAATTCGAAGCCGTCTTCTCGATACTAGGCTTTGCAAGATATTTGCTATCCAAGCACCTACTTATACAGGAAAACGACCCTAATACCATTGACACACTCTTGTATCTATGGAAAAATAGGACTATTAGATGTATCCCCAACACCATCCCACCGAAAAGGAGGTGTTGCCCATGAAAGTAAGCAGTAGTAGTATACCCGGCGCTGTGGCAACCCTCCTTATCCTCGGATAATAAATTGCCATAGCGCCAACCAAAAATGAGCTGCGACTTGCAGCTCATTTTTGCCTTTTATACTCAAATTATTCAATAATTTTAGACTTTCGAATAAAATGCAAATGGATTAGAATTATAAAGATGAAGGATTTACTAAATCAAATAGAAACTTTTCTTCAAAAATTGATAGAAGAAAATTCCCACCGGCTTTTAGGGTCAACTCGGTTTGAGAATCAAGTCATCAGACAATTGATCCAGGCTATGGGAGACCAAATACGGACCGATGCCCAGGGGAATTTGACCGCACCCCATATATTTTCTCTTAATGTTCCTCAAGATTATTCGGAAGATATTAGGTCTAATCAAGGTTTGCTTGATAATTTAGCCTCACAGTTAATGAAAGCTGGGATATCAGCTGGCATACATTTTGACGGAGCAATTACAATTTCTGTGTTTCCGGATAACAAAATGAAAGCAGGGGAATTTAAAATACAAGCAATTAGGAAAGAAGAAAATATTACTGAAACACTTCCCTTTGAATCTCAACCATCTAGCTTGCTCCCATCAATGCAATTTTCCGAGGCGTTCTTAATTGTTGGCGGGACTCAAATTTTTACTCTTGATGAGGATATAATTAATATTGGAAGGAATATTGATAACGATTTAGTTCTCGATGATCCACGCGTTTCAAGAAAACACGGTCAAATTCGAGTTGTTAAAGGCAGACATATGCTGTTTGATTTAGGGTCATCAGGGGGGACTTTTGTGAACAATAAAAGAATAAAGCAAATCGCCCTCCACCCAGGTGATGTATTATCACTCGCAGGCGTACCTCTTGTTTATGGACAAGATTCACTTAGCCAGATAGATGAGACAAAAGAATACATCCCACCAAAAAATCCTAATAGTTCGAGTACGACCGCCTTACAAACAAACGAAAACTCAGAAATAACAAAAGATAATTAATCCCATTATGGAAAATGTTGCGGGTCTCCTTCTTCTAAGCCTAAGACTAGGTCTAGCCATTCTCCTATTTTTGTTTTTATACTGGGCCATTAGAATTATTTGGAAAGATTTTTCAAAAATGGCAAAAGAAGAATCTTTCAATATAATCCCTCCAATCTACCTCACAATCAATAAAAAGGACCATGATACGCACGCATTTACTGTGCCCGAAGTTATAATTGGAAGGGGTCCCTCTTGTGATTTTAGAATCTCTGATGAAACAGTTTCTTCGATGCATGCCAGATTATTCTTTAACCTCAACCAATGGTGGGTTGAAGATTATGGTTCATCAAATGGAACCTTCCTAAATGAAATTAATTTAGCCACCGCGGCAGTATTAACTCAAGGAGACCAACTCCAGCTTGGGAAAATTAATATCAATATTAGCTTTTCCGAATGAAGGTTACTGTATAATCCAGACAAAAGGAGATCGCTTCTCATGGAAATCCAAACAAACATTGAATTGGGTGTTATCGGCGGATCTGGTCTATATCAATTTGATGGACTAGAGCAAATTCAACAACTAGAACTGACGACTCCTTTTGGAAGTCCTAGCTCTCCGGTTACGGTGGGATCAATTGGAGATATTTCAGTAGGCTTTATTGCTAGGCATGGTTTAGGTCATACTCTTACTCCAAGTGAAGTCAATTATCGCGCAAATATCTACGCACTAAAGCTGTTAGGAGCCAGAAAGGTTGTTTCCATTAGTGCATGCGGTTCACTGCGGGAGGATTATGCTCCTGGTAATCTTGTTGTACCAAATCAACTATTCGATTTTACAAAAGGTCGTAAAAGCAGCTTTTTTGGAGAAAATTTTGTAGCGCATATTGGAGTTGCCGAACCTTTTTGTCCCCAATTTTCAAAAGAAGTATTTTCAGCTATTCAATCAGTTGAACCTTCTGTAAAGTTTGGGGGGACGGCAATTACAATCGAAGGCCCTCGTTTTTCCACTAAAGCAGAATCTCAACTTTATCGGATGTGGGGACTTGACCTGATTGGGATGACAACCGCTCCTGAGGCATTCCTTGCCAAGGAAGCTGAGTTATGTTACACAGTTATTTTCCACGTTACAGATTATGATGTTTGGCATCAAACAGAAGAACCCGTATCGGTAGAGCAGGTATTTCAAAATATCAA
>JARROY010000099.1:0-12721 GCA_037383445.1 Anaerolineales bacterium
GCATTGAATCAGCTCTAATAACTCCCGCTTGTTGAAATGCTGCATGGTAAGCTTCTTCTGTTCCCGCCAAGGAACCAGTATGAGAAGAGACTGCCCTAGCCCCTGATTGAGTAACACCGGATTTTATGGCAACAACCGGTTTTTTCTGGGCTACTTTTTTAGCGGTCTCTAAAAATCTATGACCTTCTGATAATTCTTCGATATACATCAGAATTACTTTCGTGTTTTTGTCATTTGCCCATTCATTCAATAGGTCGATCTCATTCACATCCGCTTTGTTTCCTAGGCTAACAAATTTTGATAATCCCAAACTCCCGGCTTGAGCCCAATCCAGAATTGCTGTACCCAATGCCCCTGATTGAGAAGTAATTGCTATCGGTCCCTGAGGTGGGGAATCGGCTGCAAATGATGCATTTAAGGGAGTAAAGGTGTCCAGGATGCCTAATACATTTGGTCCAATGATTCTCATGCCATACTTTTTAGCGATCCGAACCACTTCGCGTTCTCTTTCGACCCCCTCAGTTCCAGCTTCTCGGAATCCGGCTGAGATGATCACGACTCCCTTTACGCCTTTTTCGCCACAAGTTATTAATGCTTCAGGAACAAAGGGGTGGGGGATAACGACAACCGCCATATCAATGGATTCTGGGACATCCAACACGCTTGGGAAGGCTTGTAAGCCAAGAATTTCTTTTGATTTTGGATTTATTGGGTAAACTCTTCCAATTTTGGTGTAGCCGCATTCAATTAAATTTTTGAGAACAGCATGACCAAGTTTTTCAGTATTGGCAGATGCACCAATCACGGCGACAGAATTTGGATTAAAGAAAAAGCTCAGCATATTAATATTCTACCTTATCTGCATGAATAGTTCTAATTATATGAGCCTAACCTCGGATTTCAGAAATTCCAAATAAAGCCCCTATTGACAGTACCGCCATTGTTCCATAAATTACCATAAGTAGGATGTAGCTTTGTAGATCTCCGATTGGACCACCAATATAAGCTCCAATTGCCCCTGCTCCAGCTCCAGCAAGGTTTGAGAGTCCAAGGAATTGCCCTGCTTTATCTGCCGGTACCAATTCTGTTCCTAAAGCCCAATTTGCTGAGTAAAAAAGTCCTAAACCCGCCCCAGCTATTGATGCGCCAATATAAATCAAACCAGTAATTTCAGGCGAAAATATGACAATTGCGGCACCAATGCCTACCAGAATACCGGCTGCACCACATAATAATTTCTTTCCGAATTTGTCCGCTAGCCATCCACTTGGTAACGCGAAGAGTAATATGAATATTCCTACATACATAATAATTTTCGCTGCAGGGCCAGCAATGTCTAGCCCGGAATATTCAGGAAATTTTTCTTGTAAAAAGAAAACCATAAAGCCGGCCAGATTATTGGCTGCTACTAAAAACAGGAGCCGGTTAATTACCCACCATAAAAAAGATTTGTGAGTTCGAAATTCATCTCCTAAACTAATTTTAAGACTGGCTAGCACCCCAAGGAAAACGGCTATACTCATTCCCAAAATACCAATCAAACCGCTAACAATAACTGAACTCCCAGTAGAAAGATTGACAGCCAGAACAAGAAATATTTTCACTCCCCAACCAGTTCCAAGGATTAATATCGTAAAAACTCCTGTCATTATTAGCAAACGAATCAAGGGAGTCCAATTGATTTTTGGTAGATTTGGTGAGATAGGCTTTTCTGGAACTAGCATTGTAATCGCAGCAGAAATCATCATTACAAGGAGCAGGCCGATTAACCCACCCCACAAGTTTCCCCTCTCGATCATTTGAGCAAGTACAAAAGAAGTGAAAATTAAGGGTAAAGGTAGCTCAAAAATTGCTTTTATTCCAGAGGCTAAACCTTTCTTTTCATCTGGAACCAAGTCAGGAATAAAACCTTGTGTTGCAGCATGAGAAATATTTGCACCTGCCATCGAAATGATATAAAGAACAAATAAAACCCAATATCCTAGAGAGCCCTCAAGTTGCGCTGAAAAACCAATCAATGTGATGACGATAATTTCTAGAGTTACTCCGATAATGATAAAAGGTCTTCGGCGGCCCAAATGACTGGTATTCCGGTCTGAAAGCATCCCAATCAAAGCTTGAATTAACAGTGCAGCCATTAAGGCCCATAACCTTAAATTGCCCAGAGCAGTTCCCTTATTTGCTTCTCCCACAAATTGTTGAATTAATAACGGAACGACGAGTGGTGTTAATACTTGAGATCTAGCTGTTATTGCAAACCAATTGATGTTTATCGTGATGTAATCTTGCCATCTCAAGTTTCTTTCCATGAAAGTGATCCGATTATTTACCACTTTCGTAGCTCTGTTGGGCTATATTCAATAATCTCTTCGTTGGATTGAGCGGAAGTATAAGTCCTGATTGGTATCAAGGTTAATTGAAAATTGTTAATTACCGCCCACCGAGCTATATCATGGACCTGCCGAATTCCATCGCCCATCTTTTTACCTTCTTTCTGGCCATACCGGTACGTAAAATAATAAGGATTATCGTTTTTGAGGTAATTTAAAATTTCGCTAGTAGCCTTAAAAATTTCTTGTGGCGTTGGATTTTTATCCAGGGTTTTCAGTGGGTTGATATATAATTTGAGGTTATCGCGAAAATTATTGATCAAAGTGGAGCGATATAAAAATTTGGCGAAGGATCCTCCATCTCTGATGGTTAGTGAATCTGGTAGGTGAACTTTATTCCCGTCCACATTGTGTATCTTGATCTCTAGTCTGAATTTTTCATTGATATATTCTTGATGGTTTTCTAAATCATTTTTTGGTAATAAGGCCCATACAGCATCCATGATTGCTTGAGCAGATTCCTGATATTGGAGTTTTTTAGGTTTGCCAGGCTGTATCTGAACCGAGGGAATTAATTTTCCAATATTCATTTTGAGAATTGGTCTTTTTAATGCTAAGGCATCCATCATTAACCCGGCTGTGATGCTAAACCCTACAGGAAGAATAGGTGAATTTCCATGATGGCTTAACCAAGCAACGCCTGGCTGAGCTTTTCTAATCGCCGGTTCCCATATTCCGCCTTCTGGGAATATGCCAATTACCCCATCTTGATTTAGCACTTCTAGCCCTGCTTTCATGCTGCCCTTGCTTACGTTTCCCCTAAATACTGGGATATATTTATATGAATTCATGAAAAAAGCTAGTTGCGGTTCATGGGGTATATCATTTGAACCCATATACTCGATAGGGCGGGGGGCAAAACTTGTCATTAATACAGTTTCCAAAACACCGGTGTGATTGCCTACCACGATTAACCTGCCTGACTTTGGATAGTTCTCCAATCCATCAATTTCAGTGGTTGTGAGGATCTTAATTAATAATTTGCCGATTACTTGGAAACTTTTACGAACAAATAAGTTCCTAGGGTATTTGATCGATTCTACTATTTGTTTTGAGTTACCCATTGGCATTTGTTAGTCTAGGTGATAAATTTATATAATTATTTACTAGGCCCAAACTACATCTCCGTATAAGTCTTTGCGCCAACCGCGCTTAATAAATTCCTCGTAAGCTGATCGCTCAATTCCTATTTTTCCACTATTGCCATGGCCCGGATAAAATTCGGTTTCATCTATCCATGTAAATACAACTTTTTCCATCGTTCTCATTGTTATAATAAAATCCTCGGGGCTCCAGGTTTTTCCCGGCCCACCAGGAAACAAAGTATCACCCACAAGTATTCGGTTATCTCCAAGGTCGAATGAGGTTTGACCAGGAGTGTGTCCAGGGGTGTGGATTGCCGTGATGTTGATCTTTCCTAATTGGATCACAGATCCATCGGTAATCGGAATATCGAAATGGATGTTGAATTGAGACGCATCAAGTGGGTGGATTAAAATAGGGGCGGAAGTGGCTTCGTAAATTTGCTTTAGCGCACCGGTATGATCAGGGTGCCCATGGGTAAGTAATATTTTGGTTACCTCGGTATGTTTGATTGCTTCTAATATTTTTTCGAAGTCAGCACCTGGATCAACGATAACGCTCTGGTTGGTTTGTCGAGAAATTAGAATATAGCAGTTCATTGGCCAGGGACCAACGCTCAATTTGTGTAATTCTATACCCATATAGCCTCCGTTTGGATCTATCAAAGGGAAACTTTCTGTGCACGAGTGATATTAATTTGCTCTGGTTTAGCCGAAATTCCCAATAGTAGTCTTAATATTGCTACCTGAGTTGATCTAAAAACTTTTTTCTAAATTTCGAAATTTTAGGAGCAATAACCACTTGGCAATATGGTTGATTCGCATTGTTTAAATAATAATCCTGGTGATAGTCTTCTGCTCGAAAGAACATTTGGAACGGTGATATTTCAGTTACGATAGGGTTTTCCCACAAATTTTTTTGTTCCAATTCCTTGATGCTAGATTCTGCAATTTTTCTTTGTGTTTCATTGTGATAAAAAATTACAGACCTATATTGCGTGCCTATATCGGCTCCCTGCCTATTCAAAGTTGTGGGGTCGTGGATAGTAAAGAACACATTTAAGAGATCTTTAAAGGTAATTATAGTTGGGTTGTATTGGATTTGAACTACTTCGGCATGGCCTGTGTTTCCCGTGCAAACTTGCTTATATGTTGGATTTTGGACATGACCACCTGCATAGCCAGATTCGACAGATAGCACCCCTTTTAATTCCTTATAAATGGCTTCTAGGCACCAAAAGCATCCCCCGCCAAGTGTTGCTGTTTCTAAATTGTTATTCATAATATTCTCCAGTCGTAATTATAAAACTAAATCAAAGGGAAATTATTTTGCGGATAAAGAAGTTGAATTGTTTTTAATAGGTCTAATTGCTAGATATGCCAAAAATAAAAATACAGTACTAAATATCCAAAGCATTCGATAATTATTTCCTAAAGATTCGACCAAAACACCGCTCAAGACAGGACCCATTACCGCAGCCGTTTGTGATGAGAAATAGTATAACCCTGTATAAGCGCCGATTTTGGTTTCCTCTCCGTAATCATACACCAATGGCAAGCTATTAACGTTTACCAATGCCCAGCAAAAACCTCCTAAAACCAATATGATACCTAGGGTAATCCTTGAATCAATTAAAAAGTATCCTAAACCAAAAAGCACGGTCATCCCAACGAGGCCGATTGAAATGGTTAATTTGCGGCCAATGCGTGTAGCAATTAAACCGCTTGGAATTGCAAATAATATAAAAGATCCAGCGAAAAGAGTTGTCATTATGGATGCTTGTCCGGGGGTTAATCCTAAGGAAAAAACAGAAAAAGAAGACAAGCCCGTTTGAAGTGCTTCATAACCCATAAACCACAAAAGAATGCCTAAAAGCACATAAATACCGTTTTTGTTGTTTCCTTTCCAGACACTGCGAAGATTATCCAGAACACTGACGGTTTTCTCTTCTTGTTTCTCGGGGTTGATACGTTCGGGTTCTTTTACAAATTTAAGTGCAAAACTAAGAGAAACGAGCATAAATATACCACCAGCAAAGAATGGGGCAGATCTTCCAAGATTATCAAACAGGATTCCACCTCCAAATAGAGCAACTGCTGCGCCAATCCCACCCATTAAATTTATGATTCCATTGGCCTGACTTCGTTGTTTCGCAGGGAATAAGTCCCCAAGCCAAGCAACTGTTGGCGACCGAAAAAGTGCCATGCCAAAGTTTGTAATTAAGATGAAAATCATGATTGCTAAGATTGTATTAGCGAATGGGATAAAAATAAAAGCCGCGGCTGCAATAGGTGCTCCTATAATAATCCAGGGTTTTCGGCGGCCAAATTGATTCCACGTTCTGTCACTCCTGGATCCTGCCCAGGGTTGTACGAAGACATTGATCAAGTTGTCCCAGGTCATTACGAAGAATGCCAGACTAGGACCTAACCCAAAACCAATTATTTTTGGAATTTCTCTTCCTGCTTCCAGCAATTGTTTTTCGTACTCCGGATTTCCAGCTTGAAGAAATATGGGGATAAAGCTATTGAAGATTGGCCAAATAATACTAATCCCAAGAAAGCCGAGTCCAACAATAAACGTTTTTTTGTAGGGAAATTTTTCTTTCATTTCTTCTCGTTCTCCTTTGTTTCGAAATTCCTATCCAAAGGCATAAACAACCTGTTTGTTTATCTTAATCATTCATTCAACCCCCAGGTCGTTTATTGGGGGGAGTAATTATGTCTTCGCCTAGAATTGCTCAATATTATTTATTGAACAATTCGGCCGGGTCTCACCCGGCCGAATTTCAATTTGGTTAATTTTCGATTGCAGCCAAAGAGGCTTCAATCTGGGCTTGAAACGCTGCAAAATCTCGATTGCCCTCAACGGTCAGCTCGCCATTGAAAGTAAAGCTAGGTGTTCCAGTGACTCCAGCAGTCGTACCCAGCTTGGCATCTGTTTCAACAGTTCCTACATATTTACCACTTTCCATGCAGGAATCGTATTCATCGGTATCCAGTTCCAATGTCTCCACCATTTTTGATAGCTGTTTATCTGAATAACCAGTGGCACTAAAATTCGCAAAGATTAAGTCATGCATCTCCCAAAACTTGCCCTGATCTCCGGCACAATAAGCTGCTTGAGCTGCTATGCCTAGCCGATCTGCGGGATTGTTGAAGGATCTGTAGATAAAAAATACCTTTCCTGTTTTAACATAATTATCGAAAACTTGTTGTTCTGTTTCAACGGCAAAATCACGGCAATGAACACACCCAAAACTTGAGAAAACCTCAATAACAAGGGGAGCATTTGGTTCACCAATCGAATTTCCGGTTGCTAAACTGTAGTCATATTCCGAGGCACTGGATAACTTAGGCTGAATAAAACTAACTAGGACTATCCCACTGGCAATTATCAATAAACCTAAAACCATAATCCCGATACTTTGCATTTGTTTCTTTCTTTTAGCCAGGGCTCTTTTTTCAGCCAGGGCTCTTTTTTCAGCACGTGTAAGCTTTTTGTCACTCATTATCTACTCCTAATTCTTTTGGTAAGCTTCATGTCATGCAGCTTACCAGATTTTTTACAAATTCAAATTACAGTTTGGAATTATACTAGAAAGTGTACTGAAATACAGGGAAGGTCTCACCTGTTTCAATGAATCCGGCTTTGTGATATAGAGATAATGACCCCATATTTGTACTTTGTGTGTTTACCGACACTCTTCCCGATTGAGAAGCTGAAAAATGTACTTGCAGGTTTCTAACCAGGGCAAAACCAATCCCTTTTCGCTGTGCTCTTGGGTGGACTGCTAGCCTTCCTAAATGGATACCATATTGGGTTGGTGTGCTTATTTGGTATCCTGCAATTCCGAACTCGTCAATTGCAACAGTTGCATGGTTAGCTGAATCAAATGCGAGTTCTAGCAGCGCAGCAGAGTTTTGCCATAACGGATCAAAAGCCAAATTATCGATCACTAGAACTTCTGGAAGATCCGCCTTTTTCATTTCCCGGAGTCTCACTGTTTTCGCCGTATTATCGTTAAAACCTTGTTCATCCCATGATAACGAAATGACATCGTGGGTTCGCTTGAATCCTTGTTCTTTAAGTAGTTCTCGAATCCATTTTTGAAGTGGTATTGCCGCTAAAAATTCCACGCCCATTTCAAGAAGTTGATTTTTCGTATTTGGCCAAAGCAGATTCCAAGCCCTAGTTTGGGAAAAGTGGGAACTACAGACAAAAACTCTCAGCCATGCAATTTTTGGAGGGTCAGGGGGACAGGCAAGTGACGCAATGAGTTTTCCGTCCATTTCAATTGTCAAAAAGGGGCGATAACCAATCCAGCCTAAAGGAGGGCGCCAGTCAAGATGTCTATGAACAGATGTCCCGAAATGGATTAAATTGGCGAGTTGATTTCGATCTTTATTCTCTACGGTTCGAACGACTGCTTGAGATTCTCGTATCATATTTAAATATTTGTTATTAAGAAACCGAATTTATTTACCTAAGAATTTAAATGGTAACTTCAATAGAACTTTTAAAAATCGATCTTTGAACGATAAATTATCTTTGTTTGATAAGCTTCCTTGCATGGATATTATACTGTCCAGTTGTTTCCCCTGTCTTATTTGTAAAGTTGACAATGATTTTAATACATGGGAGCGTAATTCTTTATCTCCACTTAACTCGAAAAGGTCTGCAGATTTTTGATACGCCGCAGCTGCTGCATCAAATTTTTTTAAGGATTCCAATGCAGCACCATAATTACCAAGGGCTATTGCTTGTTTTGAGATGTCATTATTGGCTTCAAATACTAAATCTGTTCCTTCCACATACGATAATGCCATATCTTTTTTGCCAAGTTGTAAGTAGGCAACACTTAAATTATTGGCCATCTCTGCTGCGTTTATCTCATCTTCGATGTCTTTGTAATGTGCGTGCGCCACGAGAAAACCCTCAATCGCGTTTTGGTAATCTTTAGCCTGAAAATAGGATTTTGCAGATGCAACAATGTTTTCAATATCACTAGTTCCCATTTTTGTTCCCTTATTAAATTGTTATTTCAAGCAAACTTTCAGCAATCTCCCTGAGTTGATCGGCTGTTAGGGTACTGAGTTTTTTGGCTACCTCTAAATAAGGACGATTAACAGGTTTTGTAATGAATCTTTGAAGATCAGTAGGGAGTTCCAAAAATTCGTTTATTCCCGATTGAGCTGCAATCCATTTTCCTACATCAGTTTCAATTTCAAACAAATCTGATAGAGTGAATTCAAGAGTATTGCTCAAGAGTTCAAGCTCTGGGAGTGGAACCGGTGAATCGCCCGTTTCAAATCTTTTCATTCTTCCATATGTAATCCCGGTTTTTTCTGTGATTTCATCAAAGGTTATTTCTAATTTTAGTCTTGCTTCTTCTAAAAGCTTACCAATTTGGCGATGTCGAATTGCTTGTGTATGCTCAATATCCAATTGGTCTAGGGGATCATCCTCACTTGAAATAATTATATCCTTCCAAAATCTCCCAATAGGAACTTTTAAAAAGTAAGCTAGCATTTCTAGTTCTGGCAGGGATGGGCTCGATTTCCCCTTTTCATAAGAGCTTATTGTTGATCCTGAGACTCCAATTGCTACCCCACATTCTTTCATTGTTTTTCCCGAGGATAATCGAGCGTCTCGCAATAAGACTCCTAGTTTTTTTGCCCTTAGCGTTTTGGCGAAATCAGGATCCATGGTATTCTCCTTGCCTATTTTCGTGTTCAACCGTTTTTATCGAGGTTATACTCAATTATAGTCATTATTGCTAAAAGAACCCCATTTTTGTGGTTCTTTGTTCTATCTTCTGAAATATCTCATCACTTGCTTGTCTTAAGGAGATGGAAACTGCATCTTGTGGGAATTTCTCAGATACTGGTAGGTGTAAATTATTGGCTAGTGTAAAGTTGCTTCCCATATATGGAACTGTGAGTTGAATAACTCTGCCTAAAATTGACTCAACCTCAGATTTAGAGAGGCCTTCAAGCCCCACTGCGCGGTTGATGAGAAAATAAATCTGGTTTTGTTCTATTCCATTATCCCTTAAAAATTTCCAAACGGTTTTGGTGTGTTCAACAGTTGTTTGGTCTAAACTTAGTGTTAGAACGATTTGATCCGCTGCTTTTATGATGGGAAGACTAATACGAGAGAGTGTTTTTCCAATATCTATAAAGACAAAATCAGAAATATTTTTGAGGATATTGATAAGAATAAATACTTGAGAAATGTTTAATTGTTCAGCATGGGATGGTGATTTCGCCCCTGCAAGAAAATTAAAATTCCAATGATTTGGTTTTATCAAATTATTTTTTAGGTATGCGTTAAGGTCTTCAATACTGTCTAATTTTGAAGCCTCAATAATATCTGCAGTTCCTTGATAACCCACAATTGATGCCAACGATCCAATCGGAAGCACCAGGTCAACAACTGTGGTTCGGTGGTCCAATTTAATATTTGAAAGATGGGCAATGTTTGCACAAAGGGAAGATGTCCCAATGCCACCTTTGCCGGATAAAAATATTATTGATTTGCCTACTGTGTGATCACTAGAGAATGAAGTCGATTCATGAGTGCCAAGAGCATGTTCTGCTTCATTGGTTTCAATATCCGAAATATTCGCTGCTTCCAAAGTTTTGCGAATTAATAATTTTACTGTCCCAGCCTCTTTTTTTAAGAATTCAAAGAAACCTAATTCTATGACCGATTGAATCTCTTCAGGTGAAGTTAAGGAAGAAAAGGCGATTATCTTCGAATTTGTTAGTCTTCGATCATTTCTTATTTTTTCGAAAATTTCTTTAAAATCTTGATTCGACTGCATAATGGGGTCAATAATGATAACTTGAGGCCTGTGTTGATATGCTAAAATCAATCCTTCTTTCGCATTATTAGCAGAAAAAAGAGGTATCCCTAGCTTTTTAAATTCCAATTTCAGGAAATTAATAGTAGGAATATCTTGATCAATCACAAGCACTCGAGTGTCAGTCATGAATGACTCCAATATGATTATACAGGCATTAAATAGCCGACACCGGATCGAGTAACGATATGGACGGGTTTTTTGGGGTCTTCTTCAAGTTTTTGCCTCAGACGGGAAATGCAAACCCAAAGTATTTCCTTGTCTTCAGCATATTCATCTCCCCAAACATTCTTCAGGAGATATTCAGCTGTTAATGTTTCTCCAAGGTTGTGAGCAAATTGAAGTAGAAGACGGTACTCAGTCGCTGATAATAAAACGACCTCGCCACTTACGGTAACTTCAGCTTTTGCTACATCAATAACAAGGTCGCCATGTTGAATCTGAGGACTGTCTTTAGGTGCTGATGAAGATACAATTGACCTTCGGATAACAGCTCTCACTCTGGCAAGCAATTCATTTGCAGAAAATGGTTTTACTACATAATCATCTGCTCCTCTATTTAGTCCTTCAACTCTGTCTGCCTCCTCGCCTTTAGCAGTTAACATTATGATTGGAACATTTGAGAATTCCCGGATGCGTTCTAAAACTTCAAAACCATCCATTTCTGGCATCATTACATCGAGCAAAATAAGATTTGGTTGTTTTGAAACGACTATTTCTAGTGCACTCGGTCCGTTATTTGCTGTAAGGACCTTATATCCTGCAGAAAGTAAATTAGCCTCAATTAATCTGACAAATCTTGGTTCGTCATCTACCGTAAGAACTGTTTCAGTCATTCTTCACCTCTTTAGTCATGGTGGTTTCAAATTTCTTGATTAAGATATGAAAAGTTGTGCCAACATTTAATTCAGACTCAACCCATATAGAACCTTCATGCGCTTCGATAATTTGCTTGCAAATAAACAAACCCAATCCCGTTCCTCGAACTCCACCACTTCTTTCTGGGACACGATAAAAGCGATTAAATAAATGTTGGATGTGTTCTTGAGGAATTCCGGGACCGTTATCTTGGAATGTTATATGGATTTTATCATCTAATATCTGTGCTTTGATTTCCAAAATGGAGTTTGGGGCGTATTTCGAGGCATTACTGATTAAGTTGTTGATAACTTGAGTAAGACGTTTGCTGTCTGCATATGCAATGAGGTCGCTTGGTGTAACATCCAATATAATCTCAAGATTTGTCTCTTGTGTTGCCAGCCTATCAAGGATTCCTTGAAAAAAAGGGGCCAGGGGTGTTGGCTTTGGCTTCATTTGTACATTCCCGGACTTTAATCGATAGGTATCCAATAGGTTTTCTATCAATTCGCTCAATCGATCAGCTTCCTCATCAATGATTGATAGAAATTCCTGTTGGGTATCAGAATCCCAAGTTGTATCCTTTCTGAGCAATGTTGTAGTATATCCCTTAATAAAACCAAGTGGGGTTTTCAATTCGTGGGAGACCATCGCTACAAAATCGTCTTGCAATTGGACAAGTCTCTGTTGTGCTTGTAATTCGGCAATTTTTTCTACTAATCTTTTTTGCTCAAAGAGTTGAGAAACATGTGTCGTGATATATTGGGCAATATTGATATGTGACTGGGTGTAATTAGGACCACCAAACCTTATAAAAACTAATGCGCCTGAGATATTTCCGCTAACCAGCATAGGTAGACTGAGATAAAAATGTTGGTCCAATCTGCTTGTACCCGCGTTGATATCCGCTTCTCGGATATAAATCTGCCCTGAATTAATCGCTTCCTTGGCTGCTACATCACCCCAAGGAAGGTCAGAACCTGTAGATTTCCCTCTTCCGATCGCCCGGGCAAAAAAGGGTTCCAATTCTAACTCCGGTTCGTTCAAATATACGACAGCGTTATCAAATATTAAAACTTTTCGGGCAATGTGAATAATTTTTTCAAGTGCACGGTCTAAATCAACCTCTTCAGCAACTATTTTACTAATTGAATAAACTGCTTCTAGTTCAAAAGGTTTTAAGGATTTTGTCGATTGAGTTGGATCCGTCATAATTTTCTAATCAAACTTCTGGTAGTGAGAATTCAAATCTTGTACCTTTATTTTTGATGGATTGAACCTTTAATTTGCTTCCATGAGCTTCAACGATTTGCTTAGCTAAAGTTAATCCAATACCTGTACCACCTTGACGCCGAGTAGAAGAACCATCTAGCTGATGAAACGGCTCAAAAATTTCCTCAATTAGATCCTCGTTAATACCGATTCCATTGTCAGATACTTGGAAATTTACTAGGCCGTTCTGAGAGCTTATTTTTACACTAACTTGGCCGCCTTCTTGGTTGAATTTTATACCATTTTCGAT
>JARROY010000100.1:0-11733 GCA_037383445.1 Anaerolineales bacterium
CCAAGGGTTGGGATGCGTCTATTCGAACAAAGTTATCAATATTCTCCCCTTGCTTTAACGTAGCTTCTCGACGTGTTCGTAAATGCTTGAGCGATGACTCTCTTTTTCGCTGGTAAAGCACCTCTGCCGGCGCATCTAAAAAAATCACCAAATTTGGTTTCGGTAAAAAATAGTACAGCATCAAATATTCAATCGTATCAAAGAAGCGGTTGAATTTTATTTTGGAGGGGTTTTTCGGAGCAGTATCAAATAACATATGGCGGTCATAAATCACCATATACCCCCTCAAGCGATAATAATAAGTGATCATTTGGCGCCAATAGGTCTCCAACATCCGGTTCACAAAACGAACCGCTTTCCAGACAACATTGCGTGGCTCTTTGCTGTAATGCAAATCGTGCGAGGTCGGTTCAGTTAATTTAGAGCTACCTTCCTTTTTCTTCCCCGATGATTTATAAAACCGTGTTTTATAAAATCTAGCGAGTTTGGTCGTGGGTAATGCCGCATTACTCGAAATCGTACTAAACCCCATATACAAGTATTTGACGCGAAAAGGTAAATCTTCAACTAGACGATTGGCGATTGTTGTCTTTCCTGCACCATCTCCACCAATCAAGGCAACAGTAAACATGATATTAATTCATCCTTTTAGGTTTTGTACAAAAGAAAATGTTTTCATCTCCACGTAAGCCATATTTTTCTCGGGTCTGCTGTGGAATATCCTCGGCAAGGTCAAGTTCAACGTGGAAACCAGACTCTTTTAACCTATCTGCCAAATCAAATCCATAAACCCGGACATGGTCCGGCTCTCCAAATGCACGCTTACGTTCTTTGGGATTAGTGATGCTGGAGTCTTCGTACGTCGGTTGACCCATTTGTGTTGGAACACTTACCACTGCCCACCCTTCAGGCTTTAAAATCCGGTAGATCTCATCCATCGCCCGCCGATCTTCGATGATTTCTTCGAGTACATGGATACACAAAACTGCATCAAAGCTTTCCGCTTTTAATGCAGTTGCTGCTAAATCCATCTTGAGAGAGATATACGGTCGAAGGTAGATGTCCGCACCCAGGTATTGGATTTTTGACATTTGTGAAAAACGACGAGCAAAACTGACCTTTGGGGATACCTCAAAAAGACTGAGGGTATCCGTAAACAGGTTCGTCTTATTTTGTAAAAACAGCCAGATACGTCGGTGTCTGGATTTGGAATTACATCGTGGGCAATAACTAAGAGAGCGCTTTTTTAAAAAAGCATTACCATCGTTAAATGCCCGAATATGCCATCCGCAGCATGGGCAGGTGTATCGGGTCCCCATAAATAGAAGACGCAATTTCATTCTCGATGCCGACAAGCGATTGATCCTCGAAAACTTTTGCTGCTGCCTGCTGCATAGCGGTAATACTGGCACGCATCAGATGGTTTCCCCAGATAACCAAACTTACACCCGCCTCCTGAAAGACTTGCGCTGGGGTGTCGTAATAAGTTGTCGGGACGATCACTACCGGACTGGTATCTTGCCATTCACCCATGAAAGCCAAAATATCTTCCGCAGTGGATTTTTTACTGTGCATCAAGATCGCATCAGCCCCAGCCTCATAATATGCCTGGGCACGTGCCATCGCTTCTGGGAGACCGCGTCCAACAATAAATGCCTCCACCCTAGCGACCACACAAAAATCTGGATCCTGTTGGGTGTCTTTTGCAGCAGCAATTTTTCCACAAAACTCGTCGATATCAGCAAGAGGTTGCTGTTCTCCCTTGATGAAAGAATTAGTTTTAGGAAAGAGTTTATCTTCAATGCACATCGCCGCAACATTTCGCTGCTCAAGTTTTCGTACCAGCCGACGCACATTATTAAAATTTCCATAGCCAGTGTCCGCGTCAACTAAAATTGGGATGTTGGTAGCATCACTCATATACTCTAACACTTCCAAAACCTGTGTCCAACTAGCTTCGTTATTATCCCGAACACCCATGGCTGCAGATATACACAGCCCGCTCCCCCAAATACCTTTAAAGCCAGCTTCTTCTACAATCCGGGCACTAATCCCATCATGAGCTTCCATTAGGAACTCAACTTTTCCTGAATGGAGTAAATTCTTAAATTGGGTGGTTTTTTTAATCATTGTTCACCTCGCTGCAAAACTAAATCGTAATATCTGGCATTTGAATGGAGCGCCCATTCGATCTGAAGGAATTTGGTTCAACATCAAATGAATTGATAACCTCAATTACTCTCTGACCAATTTGTCTTTGGGCATCGATTGCCATTGCACCAACATGTGGGGTTAAAATCACATTGGGTAAATTGACCAACGGTGAGAATTTTCCCTCTCCCTCCAGTTTATGCACATCTAGGGCTGCCCCCCGCAATCTGTTACCGTTCGTCATTTCCAATAAAAGTGCCAATTCATCCACAATACCCCCCCGTGCAAGGTTTATCAGATAGGAACCGGGTTTCATTGAGGAGATCACTTGAGCGCTGATTAAATTCCTGGTGGAATCCTTGAGCGGTACATGGATGGAGAGATAATCTGCCTGGGCGACAACCTGTTCAAAGTCAAGCAAGCGAATTCCTTTCTCAGCGAAATGTAACCTGCGTTCTTCGGTGGGATGCTCAATGCAACCAATGACATCCATACCCCAGGCCACTCCCATATTGGCAACTCGGCCGCCGATGTTGCCCATTCCAACAATTCCTAATGTCTTATCCTTAAGTAGATACCCTTCAAGTTCATATTTTAACCAGTGACCTTGCCTCATGGAACTATCTGCCGCAAAAAGGTTCCGGCTTAATCCCAGCATAAAAGCAAATGACAATTCAGCAACAGCCTGAGCCCCAGGTTCGGGGATACGTACCAATTCTAAACCGCGCTCACGGACATAGGGTAAATCAATGTTATCCACACCAGATCCTGCTCGCACCAACAATTTCAGGTTGGGTGCAAGGTCCATTAATTCCGCGGAGATTTGAATACCACTCCGAAAAATCATTGCCTCACAATCATGCATCAGAGATTTGATTTTTTCTTCCGGTGCGTGGATGACATTTTCAACATGGTGCTGCTGGGTGAGAACCTCCACAGCATCAGCGTCAATTGGGCTAGCAAGTAAAATTTTCATGTGACGTCTCCTGTAACGATAGGTTTGTGATAAATTCAGTATTAATAAATTGAACCAAATAAACTCAAATATTCTTTGTCCCCCCAACCAACTGAGAAAAAACACTTCATTTCTAAGAATAGATCAAGAAAATAAAAATCCTCTAAGCATCTTATATCCAAATTCGGTGAACTTGTATAAACTTGGCGATGCAATATATTTATTCCTTCCATAATTAACCAAGTCTCCACCAAATTTCGCTTTGAAATCCCTCACCCCATAATCCTCATCAGGCTTGCCAGCACCTCCAAAATCATACAATCGGTAGTTATTCTCAGCCCCCCAACGAAGAATATGCCACATGATCAACTCATTCGGGTTATAAGAAGAATATGCACGATCCATGCCATTGTACCAGCCGTAGATCACATCTTTATAGAGCAGTTCGACCGAAACGGCTACAGGTGTACCCTCAACATGAGCCAGTATGAAATGAACCATTCCCTTCGGGAAAAGCACTTCAAACGCAGCCTCAAACAGGGATTGGTGGGCTAAAGGGACGCTCGCATTTTGATAAGTGGTTTTAAGGAGATCGTAGCTTTCCGCAATTTTTTGTCGATCGTTTACAACCTCAATTTTTAGGATGTTTTTACGCAATCCTCTTGAAATGTGTTTTCGTGTCCTTTTACCGATACTCTTCAGAACTTCATCCGAGGATCGATTTAGGTCAATCAGATAATTCAGGTGATCTTCGAAAACAAAATTGTTTTTACCCAATACGGCTTGTGCATCAACTGATTCAGAAATATTCCTCAATTCTGCATACAAATTGCGGCCTCTGGTTTCCCGCTTATAAGCCTCAAGTAAATAAGATAGCCCATCAAGTCCATCAGAACTTAATTCATGAAGTATCCCACCATAGACAACATCGCGGGAGAATGGCTTGAGCAGCCGGTTATCGAAAAGAATATTAACTGGCAGCATGAGCGCTAGGATTCGGTCTTCTCCATCAACTGCAGCCCAAAGATAAGGTTTATGACCTTTTGTTTGTTCAAAAACCTCGAACATCTCGGGGGTATGGAAGATATTTCCACAAGGATGTTTTAGGACAAAGTTTTTCCAGATTGTGTGATCAAGTTGCTTTACAATGTTCATATTTGCTCTAATAATGTCGTTTTTCTAGTTAGTGAGTAGATCCTTTTAGCCAAATTCAAACGAAATGGTGCATGAACACATACATTTCTGCCAAATTCTATAAGGTCACCTCTAAATTTGAGTTTAAAATCTCTTACTGAGGAATCTTCCTCTGGTTTACCGGCACCACCAAAATCAAATATCTTGAAGCCATTTTCAGAACCCCATCGCATTGCGTTCCAGAGAATCACCTCATTAGGATAATCAGAGCGAAAGGATCGGTCAACGCCGTTATACCACCCATAAACCACATCTTTATAAAGAAGACTGACTGCCGCTGAGGCTGGAGTTCCATTGACAAAAGCAATCGTAAATCGAACCATTTTTTTGGGACCTAATATTTTAAACGCTGCTTGGAACAGAGAGAAATCCGCCAGAGGTATTCTGGCATGTGAATAAGTCCTTTTTATCAGCTCATAGAAAAGAGGCAGCATTTCCGGTTCAACGATCTCTTTGACAATCACATTCCCTTTCCGCATTGTGGAGCGAATGTCTCTTCGCGCAGAGCGGCTGTAGCTTTGTAAAATATCATAATGATCTCGATCCAAATCTACAAAGTAATTGAGATGACTTTCGTACTGGTAGCCGTGGTTTTGAAAAATATCTTGATAATCGCTTAAATCATATAAATTGCGAAGCTCTGTATACAGGGGGGAAATAGATATACTGCGATTATAAGTTTCTAATAATAAGGATAATGCTTCTTTTCCAACTATATCATTCCTAACTAACACGCTACCGAAATTCACATTCCGGGTAGTGAAGTAATTAAACACTCCCCCCATCAAGGTAATATGTACGGGGACATGAAGCGCAAGGATTTCGCCCTCTTCGTTTTTTACCGCCCAAAGTGACGGGTTGTAACCGCGGGTTTTAAAATAAACATCAAACATTTCTGGGGTATGAAATATATTGCCTTTTGGATGATGATCAACAAAATCCCTCCACTTGTCGATTTCCAGTTGATTTACGATTCTTAATTTCATACCTTCCTATTTTCTCCAAATCCTCAACAAATAATCCCAAATAGTTAATGCATCAATGTCTCCAGTGATACTTAAAGCGCTTTTTGATTCATTAGGCCATCTACCGAAGCGCACCAATGGCTTATCAAGACTTTCAAGCTGCCTTAATAAAGGTTTTTCTTGCTCACGCGAAAATGTTGGGTAATCCAGTACAATGGAATGCGAATGCGGTGTTGGAGTTGTTTCAACAATATACCCAGTCTGATGCAAAAATGATTCCAAAGCGGGATCCGACTCTGGAGAAATTCCGATAAAAGGTCTAAGCGAAGACCTAAGTAAAATAGTATTTCCCTGGGCAACCCGATAATTTTCATCCCATTTTTTAAAGGGGGTTAGTAAATCTACATTTCGACATAGAACGGTAAGACCTTGAATGCGTTGAACCTTTATACTATACTCACCGGGTTTGGTAGATAATATCAGGGGTTTTAATTGGGAACGCTGCAGCCACCACTGGGCAATTTCGTCCATCCGTGCAATCCAAACTTTGGGATTAAGATTTGTTGCTCTATCCAAAACCTGATGGAGGATTTCTTCACAGTGGTAAATCCGTTCAGGATGGAGTCCCAAAGTGAACAATTCTCCCTCATTATAGGTAATGTCTAATATTTTTATCCAAGGTAAAGTAAAATCATTTTTATTTTCGAAATTCAACCGTTCAATTAATGATTCATCATCAGGTAAACAATAAGGAATCTCTACAATCCCGTTTTCGATTCTCGGCAAGGCAGGGAAAAGTTCTGCAGATTGAGTATTAAAAAATTCAAGAACACGCTGATATGAAGGCGTTTCTGCACCATTTAAGACATCCCAGCTCAAACTGGAACTGCTGTCGTAAATAAATCCAGTCTTGGAAACTGCATCCAATGTATTTTTATGGAAACGAAGATAGGGGGATCTGAACCCACTGCTGATAATACCTCTATTTCCGAATAACTGGCGAGCTTTGGTAAAATCGGAAATTTGCTGGCTAAAAGCCATGATGGAATGATCGATATGATAAAACCCATGTACAGCAAACTCAATATTTTGGGTTTGGTACTTTTCGATCACACCTTTTGATCGTGCCAGAGCTGCAGCAGTAATCGGAAAACTCGCTCCACAGCTATATTTTGCTAACACATTGCGATACCGTGCCAGGGCCTGATCCATTTTTCTTGCAGTAAGTCCGTAACGACTGGTAATCGACCAGAATCGTCTTAGGGCGTTCTGTAAACCTTTTCCCTGAATAGCGATCAATATTGGTTTCATCTTTATGTTCCCACTAGTGTAGTGAGCTGAGCCAATTTGGTTGTCCAGTCCTGCTGGCTTTCCTCACGTAATTGAACAATCTCCGCAGACAATTGAGAGTAGTTGGCTTGTACTTTTCGAATGCCTTCTTTAATACTCTCTGCAGAGTCGGAAACGTAAACCGTCCCTTTGGGAAAAACCTCTTTTAGATAAGGCCAATCAGATGTGATGAGAGGTTTGCCCACAGCTGTTGCCTCACAGCCTCCTAATTGGAGAGTGTGATTTCTTGTGGTTAACACCATTACAGCATCCACCGCGCGTAATAAGCCTGGGTACTGCTGGTCAGGATCCAGAAAACCGGTAAAAGTAACATTCGGAGGAGCACTCTCAAAGAAAGAGGAGGGTTTTTTCTTTTTATTCCCGGTAATATAAAAGTTTACTTTAGGCAATGCTCTGGCAGCTTCAAGCACTGCTTCAAGAGGTTCATCGCTGGCAAAGGTGCTGACAAAGGCGACATTGTATCCATCCTTAACTTGGAAAGCATCGCCTTCAGGCAATTCTAAGAACGGATCGGTCATCACCATCGCATGCCCTCCCCATGACCGAACAATCTCTGCCCAAAAATTATTCGTGACGATGTTTGTAACTGCTTTTCGCGCTATGTATCTTTGCAAGGGGAGCGCCCAATCCCACTGCTTCGCAAAAGCTGCACTATGATAATGCAACACAAAATGTGATCTTGTCAGCCAACAATATAAATTGACCACCAACCCAGCAACAAAAGGTGGATTTTGGACATGCACAGCTTTTGGACGCTCTCGAAATAGGACAATCAATGTATGAACCGCCATCAAAATATATTTAAATGGGGCATGTATGGGTGATTGAAAACGAAGATAATGAATACAATGTAGCTTACCCCCTAATTCCCTGGCAAACGTTTGACTCATTCGGCTGTATGGAGCCCAAGAAATCATCACCCAGGATTGTTTGCGATCATGAGATGAATTATCAGGCATGGTTAAACCTCCTAACTATTTTTAATCAATTCTGGCCATAAAGTTTGAGCAAACCGAGTGATATTTTTATCGATATCAAAATCAGAAAGCACCGTCTCGCGCCCTGCTTTTCCAAATTCATTTCGTTTATCTGGGGAAGCAAGTAAATTTACGACGGCATCCAAAAGCTCATCATGGTCATTGGGATTTACCAACACCCCATTCTTCTGATCCTCGATCAATTCTGGAATTGCAGATATTTTTGTGGAGATTACCGGCACCTTCATAGCCATGGCCTCCAACAAAACATTCGGGATTCCATCCACATCCCCATTCTCTGTTTGAATACATGGCATGACAAATAGTGTGGCGTTTTGGTATTTTTTTATCACCTCTTCATGAGGGAGCGCTCCATGAAGAATTACATTGTCTTCAAGTGCATAATCTGCAATTTTCTGCTGCAATGTCTGGAGTAAAGGTCCACCACCGACAATTTCGCAACGAAAATCATGTTACTGCCTTCCTGGCTTCCAACAACTTTTCTCGTATAAGGACAGGTTGAACAAAGATATCGGCACCTGCATGAATGGATAAGCTATACGGGATTCCTAAGAGTCTTTTAGCCACCAAGGCCAGTACTGCAGCGCGATCAAGAAAATGGGCATGGATTTCATGGATGGTTTTCCCACGAAGAAAATAGCTAAAATAAACCCCTTCACCGAAATGCAAAATGGTCTTCAATCTGGCAAAAACACTTGGATGCGGTCTGGACAAAAGGTAGATCAGCGTTCCAAAATATTTTTGAGGTCGGCGAACCATAAAGTAAAGTTGGCTTAAAATTAATCGGATCACATCGACCGGGAGTAAGTAGGTTACCTTCTCTTGAAGATTAACTTGAAAATCAGAAAGAGGTGACTCTTCTGGTGGGCGTCGAATTGCAAAAATCTCCAGATCAACACCCCATCGATATAAACTAATTACCTCTCGATCGATAAATGTTGTGGTCAATAAAGGATAAGTTCCAATGATGTACACAATTTTTTTAGACATAACCTAACATTTACCTTATTGAATCCGTCATTTTTTTAATTGGCTGACGATTTGGTTCAGCTAGCTCAAAGGCACCCATATCTGGAAATTCCGACCTGAAATGATCTAAAATGTCATCCTCTGGGGCGAACCATCGGGAAGCTTCATCTACGGCAGGGCTGAATTGAGATGGCCTTCCATAAAGATTAACCAGCCGGAAAAATTCTTCTCGGATGGTTTTACTCCCACTGATAAATTCTGATCCATTCCAAATTGGAAGGACCAAATCATCAAAATTGGTTTCCAGTAATGGGTCTTGAACAAGACTCATAATATCCCGCTCTAATGGTGATATCAGATCGCCTTTGGGAATTTGTACGCCCCCATTCCAATAAAGATTATTCATGAGGAATAAATTTTCGGTATCTCGGTGATCTCCATCTGAAAATTCATTTCCTCCACCTCTCAAATCTGCGCCCATCGTACCAGTTGGATCAGACCAGATATTATTTACGAAATAGATATTCTCATTCCGCGGGTTTCTATCAGCTATCGTCACTCGAAATGCATACGATTGTGCAGGAAGATCTCCAACCACAGTATTGTTAACAAAGAACACATCTTTTGCACCCCGGACTCCGAAAGCTGCCCCAATCTGATGATTAGAATTTCCGATAATCAGGTTATTTTCGATGTATACCTCGTCAGCTTCAAAATAAGGCTTTCCGTCCAAACCTACCTGGATGAAAGTTTCTTTTTCCTGCCCTTCCCAGTTGAGTAAAATATTTCTGCGAACGTGGATCCGCTGACTGCCAATAAGTCCATCATCCGGTCCGTTGCTGTCTTTGATAACAATGTATTGTTTGCTAAGATTATTATTCTCTCTCCCGCTATTTTCATAACTGTTGAAGAAAATATTGTCTTGAATCGTCACATCTGTAACGCTGTTCACATCCATATGTTCTTCGGAATCACCCTGGTTGAAAAAAATGTTGTTCTCAATGAGAATATCTTTGCAACCATCATAGATTTTTAATAAATCATCGTTATAAGAATCATGGATGATATTATTCCGAAGGGTAATTTTCTCTGCCCATCCCTCCTTACTTTGATCGATGGCTATTAGAAGTGCACTAGCCCCGGGCCCGCTGTGATGGAAATTAAATCCTTCAAGTGTAATATTCTTCCCCCCGGAGATTAAAACCGCAGCACCATCATTCTCTAATATTGCTTGGTAAGGTATCTCAGACTTGAACAATGTAAGTGTTTCAAAGCGCCGGTTGATTCGGTTGCCACCCGTGTAGACCCCGGGACGAAACCAGACGGTACAATGCTCATCGGGAACATTGTCACTTGCGTGCTTTAGGGTAGCCCAAGGCATAGCGGATGTTCCGGGGTTGGTATCATCCCCATATGGACTTGGGGCTACCCAATATTCACAATGATTATTACTTGCTTTGACACGAACCGTTCCACAAAAGGCAGCAACGACGACCATCATGGCAAATACTGCACGTCCAAATACCCGAATCATTTCTTATCAAAATCCATGTCTATTCTCAAGTTATCAAGTCCACAAAAGAGAACTTTCTAAATTCAACCAACCGCTATATTCAGTTAGCTGTCCAGTTACCGGGTAGATCAAAACTAATAGAAAGTGTTGACTCCAGTCTAAAAGCTTTGAAACTACCCGGTTAGTGGATATTACAAGTCGATATCTACAATGTTGGAGCAGATGGTTTGGCTGTTTGCCTCACAGACTTGATAGGAATAAGTACCTTTCAAACCCACTTCATCGATATACGGATTTTGATTCGTTCCGAAACCCACGACCCCACCTTCCAATAAGTTGCCATTTCGGTAAATATCAAAAGCGGTTGCAGAGCTTCCAGTCCAGGTTAGTTCAGCTGTATTGACACCCTTAACTTTGTATCCAAACCCTTCCAAAGTAAGACCAGAAGGAGTGGCTGCACTGGCAACATTGGAGTAACTCGAGATTCCAGAGCCATTGTAAGCCTGTACACGATAATAATAAGTGGTGCCCGGTACCACTGTTAGATCAGTGAACTGACTAGATCCAGCACCAACAGTATCCAACGGGAACCAATTGTTATTATCCACAGAACGTTCAATATAGTATCCAAGTTCATCAATGGCAACATCGGTCCAGGTCAGGTCGATCTGATAGGCTGAAAAAGCTACCGCATTCAGATCAGTCGGATCGTCAGGAGAACTTCCAGGTATTACTTCAGACTGGATATACAAATGATCGATATAGATCGTATCCAGGTTAAGATTTCCACTAGTACGGTTGCTGTCCTTGACTCTCACATAAACGGTCCCTTGGGTTCCTGCCGGAAGGATAAATGAAACATATCCCTCGGGAGTGGTATTCACCACACTGAACATTTCGAAGTAATCCACGTCATTGGTGGAATAGGCGAAATCAAATTGATCTTGGTCAGTTGATCCACCGCTCCAGGCTTTGGCATAAAGGGTGACTAAGTTGCCCTGTGGCAAGTTAAAGACCCATTTATGTTCCAAATAGCTGTACCTGAGATTTGGTTTACCTCCTGAAACTCGTTCTGTGATGGATTGTGCACCACCACCATCTTGGGTGGTGAGGAGGTAATCTCCGCTGACAGTTCCAGCCACGGATACTTCACTTGAAGCCACTGTATCAATGATACTAGGTGGCTGTTCATAGGTAAAGTCCACACTGTTATCTGTACTTGTAGAAGCGACGTTTAGATTGCCTGCCCCATCCTGAGCACCTCCTGCATTCACGCTGGCGATTACAGTTCCGCTCACAGTCATCCCGCTGACTTCCACATTGTAGGTCGTGCCGCTGCCGGTCACCACGGCTGTTGTCGCTCCCGCGGTCCCGCTGAGCAGGACATCTGCATTATCAAAACCAGTCACTGCTTCGCTGAAGACCACCGTGAAGTTGATCGGAGAGGTGTTCGTTGGGTCAGCCTGCCCAACGGCTTTATCAATTGTCACCGTCGGGGCAGTTCCATCATAGTCCACACTGTTATCCGTGCTAGTGCTGGCGTCATTCCCGTTGCCAGCCACATCCTGGGCTCCCCCTGCATTTACACTGGCGACCACCGTACCATCGGAGGTCATCCCACTCACTGCTACATTGTAG
>JARROY010000101.1:0-6869 GCA_037383445.1 Anaerolineales bacterium
GGCTTTACTGGTGTACCACAGCTGGAAGAGATGATCAGCGCCGGCTGGGAGGTGGGCAGTCACAGCTTTACCCACAGTGATCTGACCCTGGACCATTCGATTGCTTTTAACGAGATTTTTGTGTCTCGCGATACCCTGACGCAGGCACTTTCTAAACCGGTGAAAACTTTTGCCTATCCATATGGCAAGATAGACGCGTATGTGACCAGCCGGACGATGAAATGGGGGTATATTGGCGCGATGGGATTGGGTATTGGCTATACCCATAACCTTAATTCGGTTTATTATCTGCAGCGGATTGAGGTTGAGGGCACCTACGACATGGAGAAATTTGCCAGCTTGCTGCCTTGGTCTTCCCCGATTGAATGATTAATCCTATCTTTTGCAGTTTGTAGTTTCCCCCTCTAGTGTAGAAAAACTTGTTAGCGGGGTTAGATTTAGTTTGTGAAATGGGGGATTAAATTGTAATAATTTGCACAAATCGATTAAATTTAGTATAATCTTTACTAAGAAGTAAATGGCAATATTAGTAAGTTTTACTTATAGGAGAGATGAGCCATTTTTAACAAGTTTATTGGATATCCAAAAGTTTTGCTGATTTCAAGAGGAGAAACAAAGCATGCTGAATGTCCACCAATTAAATGTATTTGTGATTGCTGCAGATACGTTGAACTTTACCCAAACAGCTAAACGTCTTCATCTGACCCAGTCCAGTGTCAGCCAGCATATAAAATCATTAGAAAGCCAGTTAGGAGTTGATCTTTTTGAACGAAAGGGGCGTTCATTGGAGATCACTGATGCGGGATATGTGCTGCTGCCCATGGCGCGAGAAATTGTCGAGGGGTCGATCCGGGTGGCAGAACAAATGGAACTGCTCAAGAATGAAATTCACGGTCACCTGATCATTGGCTGTAATACTGCTCCTGGTAAATATATCTTGCCTACAATGCTGGCAAAATTTCATGAAAATTTCCCATTGGTGCGGATTTCTTGCCAGGTGCTGCCTACAAAACAGGTTCAAGAAGGAATGGCTGAAGGAGACATTCATTTTACCCTCTCGAATGTCCCAGACACCTCGACAGAAGGAGTAGAGTATCAGCTTTACCTGGAGGAGCCCATTGAGCTGATTGTTCCTTTGGACCACCCATGGGCTGCACGGAAAGAGATCGAACCAGAAGAGTTGCTTGAAGAACAGTTCATTTCCCGGGAGAAAAATTCCGGGACTTACCAGAATGTAGCTAAAGCCCTGCTGGATATAGGTATCGATATCGAAAAATTGGACACATTCATGGAAATGGGGACCTCTGAAGCGCTGGCGCTGGCGGTAGAACAAGGGTTAGGTATCGGGTTTGTCTCCAAGATGATCTTGGAAAAAATCTGTCCCGGCCGGGTAGCGCTGGTAAAGGTGCGCGGTTTGAAAATCCTGCAGCCGATTTATCTCGGCCGCCAGACGACTTATCCGGCGACCTCCGGCCAGGCAGCTTTCTGGGAATTTATCCGGGAAGCAGGTGAGGAGATCTTCGATGCCGTGCGGGATCAATCTCTTAAGGAGATCAATTCTAGTTTGGCAAATGTTAAGGTGAAACCATAGGTTAAGACAAGTGATATGAGATGAAGATGGGTAGATGGTAAAGGGGTAATGATGGATCCATCTGCCCATGTTGATTTAATCGAACCATAGTTTAACTTAAGGTGTTAGATTTAATCATCAGCTACTTTATCAGGAGGGGACCGAATGGAAAAAAATCGAAAAAAGAGTGTGAGGTTCATCTCAGAGGGGACGAGGCAATTTCTGCGTGCTGGGCGAAACCTGGCCGATTACACCCTGTGGGATAAAATCCATGGATATGTCTACGGACGATGGCCTTATTTGTATATCGGAATTGGAAAAGGGGAACATCCGTTAGCAAAAAAGCTGCAGCCGGTTAAGGATCTGTTTTCGCGGAACCACAAGTCTGAAGATCCAAAACCTCACTCGACCACGATGGCCAGTGAGACATTGGCGGATGGTTATCACGGCAAAGCGCTGCCGCTTGATTCGGCCAGGCAACTGGTGATGGTCAATGAGCCCATCCGGGTCGAGGATCTGGAGCAGGTCATTCCGTATACCCGGGCACGAAGTATCATCTTAGAAAACCCTGACCATATCGTGGCATTGGAGTGCCCATGCCGCAGATATGCCGAAAACCCTTGTTTTCCTCTCGATGTTTGCTTGATCGTGGGGGAGCCTTTCACCTCTTTTGTTGTTGAGCATCACCCTGGGCGCTCACGTTGGATCACCCAAGAACAAGCAGTAAAGATTCTGGAGGAGGAGGATGAGCGCGGACACGTCCACCATGCCTTCTTCAAAGATGCGATGTTAGGCCGCTTTTATGCCATTTGTAACTGCTGTGAGTGCTGTTGTGGGGCAATCGGCGCCCATAAGCGCGGTACACCTATGCTGGCATCTTCAGGATATTTGGCTGTTATTGACGAGCAAGACTGTATCGGATGTGCGACATGCCAGGAGTACTGCCAGTTTGGGGCGTTGGCTATCGGAGTCGGGGAGACGATGCAGGTGGATCCAGAGTTATGCATGGGATGTGGTGTTTGCGAGAGCAAATGTGAACAGGAAGCTATCTCGATCGAACTGGCGCCACAGAAAGGGATCCCGCTTGAAATCGAGAAATTGATCTCAGCGGCCAGCGGTGGATAATCTCAACTGGCTGGCGTAAAGTTCAAGTTGAGTCTCGGATTACGTCTCAAACGGTGAAATTGTTGCGATGAAGGTCTAAAACTTGTAAAATTAATCTAACAGTTTTCATTTGAGGTTTGGAGGAAGTGAGATGAACCTGAATAGCTTGTTTGTGGTTAATTTTATTCTGGCGCTTGTTTTTGGTCTTGGCCTGATGTTTGTCCCTTCAACTATCTCCGATTTATATGCAGCAGAACTCACTCCAGCTGGAGCATTTATGGGTCAGCTTTTTGGTGCCTGTCTGATTGGATTTGCGATACTTTCTTGGTTTGCCAGGGGTATTGCTGAGTTTGCCACCCGTCAGGTTTTTGCCATGATGTTCCTTGTCGGATATGTGCTGGCGTTCGTGATCAGCTTGATTGCTCAAACAAAGGGCATTCTGAATAACCTGGGATGGGTCAATGTAGTGGCTTATGCGCTTTTAGCCCTCGGATTTGCTTATTTTAGATTTACCAAGAAAACCAAATCCTGATTTGAGGTCGGCTGGTTGGTTTGAGTCCGCCTCCACTGCGATTGAGACAAAAGAGAAACGAAGTGCCTGGTTTTGAATAAAATTATACTCCGGGGGAATTTGGGATTGGTCGCAATAATTAAGAGCCTTGTTTGGAATAAATAAGGGAACCTTTGTGGTTCCTTTTGATTTTTTAAGAAGGCAGCTTAGTGTATAATCTGAGCATCAATCGGCAAAAAATAATGTTAAGAATGGATTGATTCCCCCAACACAAGGATGAAGGAGATAAGTATGCCTGGAAAAAGAATGGGATCAGCCAAACGTATCCGAGGAGGCCGGCCGACATCCCGCCCGCGGAGAGTGACCAGCAGACCGGCAGCTTCCCGGAGTGCTCGCAGAGGGGCAAGCCCGCGTAGGGTTCAAACCCGCACTGTGAAACGCATTCAGACGCGGCAAACATCCCGTAAAGTCTCTTCTCGGCCACGCCCGGTGGTAAGGCCGGTTAGTGTGCCAAATCGCCGGCTGCCCAAAGCTATGCCAGAACGTCCTCATAAAGGCATGGTGAATACCCCAATCAGCCCTTCACGCCGTATGCGTCCATCGACCAGCAGAGCGATCAAACGCGGGGCGGTCCAGGCTGCCGGTGCGGCTATGGGAGCGTTGGCAGTCGGCCAGCTGATGCGTCTGAATACTTCCGTGGCCCATCCGGATATTTCTCGCCAGGTCGATTCATTACAAGGTTCGATTGATCTACTTGAGGACCGGGCGAACATGTCTGAGGTGAGGGCGGATATTGCTAACCTGGATGCCAATCTTAATCATGCCATCAGCCTGCTGGAAAGCGCCAGAGACAAAGGGTACTACTACCAGTCGGATTTGGAAGATATTGCCTACGATGCCATGAGCCGCTGGCAGGCCGTCCGGGGAGAGGTGGATGCGAGTATCACATCACAGGCTAACGAGGCCAGAAATTATTTAAGACCGGTCAACCAGAGAGTGAATCAACTTAATCCGCTTCTTTCAAATGCCGCGGGAGCTGCGGGAGTGCTCTCACAGACGGAAGGCGAAGTGCGGAAGGCACTGCAGTCAGTAGCAGATCTAGAGCGCTCGATTGAAGCTGTGTATGCCGATATCGAACAGCAGGCCACACAGCTGGTCGTCCGCCTGACCCGCATCCATTGGGTGTTAACCCAAAGGGATGAAGCCAGTTTTGATTTGTTAGATAAAGAAGAAGTCTTTATGGCGGTTAAAGCTCGCTGGGACCAGGAAGGCAAAGATGACCCGGAAGGGATTCTTTTCCTCACCAACCAGCGGCTGATCTTTGAGAGAAAAGAGAAAATTGCCACCAAAAAGGTTCTATTTGTAGCCACGGCCAAAGAACTGGTGCAGCAGGTCTTGGGCGCTCAGCCTCTCGGTGAGATTAAAACCGTCAAAGCCCAAAATAAAGGCGTATTCGGCCATCAGGATTTCCTTGAGGTAGATTTTGGCAAACAGATGGTATCTTTTCATTTGGATGGCCAGGATTCAAAAGATTGGGCGGTGTGGATCTCGGATGCTAAATCTGGGAAGCTGGATCAGGACCGTGCCTCCGGCAGCAAACTTTCTTTTGCGGACCTCACCGGTCCTTTGACTCAGGCGGATATTCTTGATCTGCAAAACGAAATTAACGAACTTCAGGACGAGATGATGTTGAGAGTGACCCAGGACGAGCTTTCGGAACTGGAAAATAAGGCAGCGACCTTATCTCGGGAACTTGCGGAACTTCGGGCACGCGGATATGTGGTTGAGAAAAGCCTGGAAGCTGACATTGAAGTGCTGAATTTGCAGTGGGAGAAGATTAAAACCCGGTCGCAGGCCACCCTGGACTACCAGACCAGCCAATTGGGCAGCAGCATGAAGTCGATTCAGGAAGGTATGGCAAAACTCGCAGGGATGACAAGTTCCTTGGCCGCGGCCCGCCCTGTTTATATCAATTTGAAGTCCATGATCGCATCTGCCGAAGCCCAAGCAGAAGCCGCGGAGGAAACGGTGCTGGACCAGTATGATGAGTATGCCGATGAGGTGGAAATGTTGGATACTCACCTGGAGTGGGTCGATTGGATGTTGGACGCCATCTCAACAGCCTCATTTAAATTGCTGGCAACTGAAGGCGGTGTGGCGGCCGTGGAAGCAGTTTGGGAGCGTCCCGGTTTACCCCCCGAAAACGGAATCCTGTTTTTAACCGATCAGCGTTTGCTTTGGGAAGACCGGGTCGGTGAGTATGAACTCAAATTGGAGGTCCCGCTGAGTGAGGTGCTTGAGGCCAAAGACGAATCGGATGAAGAAACTAAGACAGAGAGGCTGGTAGTTTCTTTGGGGGGTAATGCGCCGGTTTCATCCGGAATATTTGTACTGAGCCAGCCGGTTGCTGAGGAATGGCTGCAGATGATCGGACGCGCCAGATCAGGGGGGTATGCTGGCGATCGAGCGGTAGAGATCGATGAAGCGGAACTTGACCGTATCCGCAATGCCCCAACCGAGTGCCCAAACTGCGGGGCAGCCTATACGGCACCGATTCTTCGCGGCCAAGACCAATTGGTTTGTGAGTTTTGCGGTGTAGCCACGCGCTTCTAACCGGCGATTGGGAAGATGACCATGGAATTAGAGAAAGGTACCTTAATCCACGGGCGCTACCGCATCCAGGGGACTTTGGGAAAAGGGGGGATGGGGTCGGTTTATACTGCCCTGGACGAAAGTTTGGGCGTTTATGTGGCGTTGAAAGAAAATCTCTTAGAAGAAGACAATGCCATCCAGCAATTTCGCCGGGAAGCAACTATCCTGGCAGGTCTTCGCCACCAAAACCTGCCTAGGGTGACGGACCATTTTGTGATTGAGGGGCAGGGCCAATACCTGGTGATGGATTTTATTGAGGGTGAAGACCTGAAAATGCGCATTCAGCGTCTTGGCGCCCTGCCAGAAAAAGAAGTCGTCCTCATCGGTGTGGCCATTTCAGATGCGCTCAATTATCTGCACAGCCTAAAGCCTCCTGTGCTTCACCGCGATATCAAACCCGGGAATATCCGGATTACACCGGATGGACATGTGTTTTTGGTGGACTTCGGACTGGCAAAACAAGTCGAAAGCGGTCAGATGACGGCTACCGGGGCGCGCGGATTGACACCAGGATATTCCCCACCCGAACAGTACGGCACTGCCAGGACGGATGCTCGAAGCGATATCTATGCCTTAGGAGCTACATTGTATACGGCATTGACCGGATTCCCGCCTGAGGATGGGCTTGCTGTGGCAATCAAGCAAGCCACGTTAACTCCGATCCGATCCCGAAATCCGAAGGTGAGCCAGGCCGTTGCTACGGCGATTGAAAAAGCCCTCAATGTGGAGGCAGAAAACCGGTATCAGACTGGGGGGGAGTTTAAGAGATCTCTTCTACAGGCCAGCGACACAGCTAAACGTCAGGTAGTGACTGGAGAACTAACCGTGGCCCCGCCTCCGCCAGGTGCCACGGAGGTAGCAAGTGAAGCTACTTTACCTCCCCAACAGGAAACGATTGTGTCTGAAAACCAGGCAGCAACTGCGGCGGTAGTTACCAAGAAAAAACCATTCCCAACAGGTCTGGTCGCTGGGATTGTCGGTGTGCTGGTGATTGTGGCTGCTGCGGTTTTCTTTTTACCTGGTTTATTGGAG
>JARROY010000102.1:0-6866 GCA_037383445.1 Anaerolineales bacterium
GATCTTCTAAATACCCAAGATGCTCAGTCATCTTCCAATGTGGGATGGATTTTGGTTGGTGGTTTAATATCTTTAGGTGTCGTTTTTCTCACCCCATTTGCCTCTACTAGCCCAGATGGTTTAGAAAGAGTGGCACAAAATTTGGGTTTCATTCATTTATCCCAAACTAGCCCATTAAGCATTTTCTCGAATTATATTATCCCTTCTGTTAAGAATTCCAACTTGTCTACAATCCTGGCTGGAATATTAGGGATTATTATTGTAGGCAGTATTTCCTTCTTATTGGGCAAGGCAATAAAGAAAACATCCTCATAGATGAGTTATGAATCCCAATTCACTATTTGATTTATATCAAACAGCCTCTAGCCCGGTTCACACCCTCGACCCTAGGGTAAAAATTGCATCAACAATAGCATTCATTCTCTCCTGTGTATTGCTCCCGGATGGATATTGGATTTTATATGCGATTTCATGGGGGATTCTAATTTTAATTAGCTTTATCTCACAAATAAAACTATCATTTATCCTTAAACGCTCACTGATAGCAATTCCATTCACCCTTATGGCAATCACAGTAATCTTTACAATTCCAGGAGAACCATTATCAAAAATTAATTTATTTAATTTAGATTTGACGATTACCGCGGAAGGTTTAATCCGGTTTGCCAGCATTATGATCCGAGCATGGTGCTCCGTACAAGCCACAATACTCCTTGCGGCAACCACAACTTTCCCAGATTTAGCCCATGGGTTACGCCATCTATATATTCCACCAATATTGATCGCCATATTATCTTTTATGTACCGTTATCTTTTTGTTTTAACCTCCGAAGCACAGAGGCTGTTAAATGCTCGCGCCGCCCGTAGTGCAATTTCACCAGGATCCAAACAACCCTCTTTAATGTGGAAAGCAAAGGTGACCGGCAATATGGTCGGCCAGCTGTTTTTAAGAAGTTACGAGCGCAGCGATCGTGTTTATGATGCCATGGTTGCACGGGGTTTTAAAGGGGAATTTTTAACCTACAATCCACACACAATGAAAACTAGAGATTGGATTTCCCTATTATTCGTAGCACTCTTCCTATTTGGTATTCAATCAATTGCAATTTTATTCTAATACAAGGACAAGTATGCCCATTACACATCAAGCACCACCTGCCGTTCAAGTGGAGTTATCCACCAACGAACCACTTTTAACCGTTGAAGACTTATTTTTCACCTATCCAACAGGCAGAACTGCGCTCCATGGGATCTCATTTAAACAATCCTCAGGTGAAAAAGTAGCCCTCGTTGGACATAATGGCTCAGGAAAAAGTACGCTCTTGTTAAATCTAATTGGAATTCTGAATGGTGAAGGTAAAATTAGGATCGCAGGCTTAGATCAAACGGAGGAAAATCTTCCAATCATACGATCAAAAGTAGGTCTTGTCTTCCAAAATCCTGACGACCAATTGTTTTCCCCAACCGTTTTTGCTGACGTAGCCTTTGGACCTATCCACCTCGGTTACTCTGAGGAAGAAACCATAAAACGAGTTGAGTCAGCATTATCAGCAGTGGGGATGAGTGATTATTCGAATCGGCTTTCCTACCACCTCTCAGCCGGGGAGAAAAAACGCATCTCGATCGCTACGGTATTGTCAATGGATCCGGATATCATTGTTCTTGACGAACCAACCGCTGGACTAGATCCAAAAGCCCGTCGATCGCTCATCAATTTGCTCAGAGAATTACCTCAAGGTATGTTGGTTGCCACACATGATCTCTTGATGGTAAAAGAGTTGTTTCCGAGGACCATAATCCTTCATCAGGGCACAATTGCTGCCGATGGTCCAACGCAAACCATTTTAGGTGATACGGCCCTCCTCGAAACACATGGGTTAGAAATGCCACTATAGGCACCTACTATCAAAGTTACCTCTAACCATATAAACCTACCCTATATAACCAATATATTCATTATTGTAGACTTAACCAATTGCTTTTGAACGATTTAAGGCAAAAATGGTTAATTTGTCTTATAATTATCTTTGTGAAAATTTTCGCATTCCGCACAATTCGGAGGACATTTGCCCCATTTAGGATGGGTAGTTTGTCCCTACGAATATGTTGGAGATTTGTGTAAACTTGATAAGATGGAAATCTTACCAATTAAGTCAATATTCTAAGTTTATGGGAGTGTATTATGAGTAGGTCTGTAGTAACTTTAGACGGAAACCAGGCTGTTGCATCAATTGCTTACAAACTAAATGAAGTAATAGCGATTTACCCAATCACCCCATCATCACCCATGGGAGAATGGGCTGACCAATGGAGTGCTGAAGGAAAACCGAACCTTTGGGGTACAGTACCCTTGGTAGCGGAAATGCAGAGTGACGGAGGGGCTGCGGGTGCAGTTCACGGCGCCCTGCAAACCGGATCGTTAACCACAACTTTTACTGCCTCTCAGGGATTGCTGTTAATGCTTCCCAATATGAATAAAATCGCTGGAGAGTTGACCTCAGCAGTTTTCCATGTCTCGGCAAGGTCCATTGCCGCCCAGGCGCTCTCAATTTTTGGGGATCACAGCGATGTTATGGCAGTTAGATCTACCGGGTTTGCGCTGCTTGCTTCTGGATCTGTCCAAGAAGCCATGGACAATGCGCTCATCGCTCAAGCTGCCGCACTGGAGAGCCGAATTCCATTTCTCCATTTCTTTGATGGATTTCGCACATCTCATGAAGTCTCAAAAGTTGAAATGCTTTCGGATGCAGATTTAAGAGCCCTGATCAATGATGACCATGTTCGAGAACACCGTATGAGAGCTCTTTCGCCGGACCGTCCAAAATTACGCGGGACAGCACAAAACCCCGATGTCTTTTTCCAGGCGCGCGAAACCGTCAATCCATACTATGAAGCTTGCCCTGATATTGTTCAAAAGGTGATGGATAAATTCTCCCAGGTCGTTGGCCGTGAATATAAATTATTCCAATATTTCGGTGCCCCCGATGCAGAGAAGGTCATCATCTTGATGGGCTCAGGAGCCGAAGCGGCGCATGAAACCGTTAACTTCCTAACAGATCAGGGAGAGAAGGTCGGTGTCCTGAAGGTACGTCTTTATCGTCCATTTTCAATCAGTCACTTCCTCAATGAATTACCCAAAACCGTAAAAGGCTTAGCTGTTTTAGACCGAACCAAAGAACCCGGCTCCTCAGGAGAACCACTCTATCTGGATGTGGTTTCAGCTCTTTCTGAGGGGATTACTACTGGGGAAGCTCCCTTTTCCCAAATGCCGAAGGTCATTGGTGGACGATATGGATTGTCTTCCAAAGAATTCACCCCGGCAATGGTCAAAGCCGTCTTTGACGAGCTCGGAAAAGAGAAACCAAAAAATCATTTCACAGTAGGTATCCATGACGATGTAACCCATACCAGTTTGGATGTTGATTATTCCTTCTCAACGGAAGATCCCAAAACCGTTTCTGCGATTTTTTATGGTTTAGGTGCAGATGGCACAGTTGGGGCTAATAAAAATTCGATCAAGATTATCGGCGAAGAGACCAACTTTTTTGCCCAAGGACATTTTGTTTATGACTCGAAAAAGTCTGGTGCCGTAACAGTTTCCCACCTGCGTTTCGGTCCCAATCCTATTCGCTCCACCTACCAGGTAAGCCAGGCAAATTTCGTCGCATGTCATCAATTTAATTTCCTGGAACGCATCGATATGCTGAGGAGAGCCAAGCCAGATGGGGTATTCTTATTGAACAGCGTATATGGTCCTGATGAAGTTTGGGACAAATTACCCAAAACTGTCCAGCAGCAAATTATTGACAAAAAACTGTCGTTTTATGTTGTTGATGGATATGAGGTGGCTAAAAAAGCCGGTATGGGTCGCCGCATCAATACGGTGCTCCAAGCTTGTTTCTTCGCCATAAGCGGCGTGCTCCCCAAGGATGATGCTATTGCGGAGATTAAAAAAGCTATCAAGAAAACCTATGGTTCCCGTGGGGATGAGGTTGTTCAGAGAAATTACGCTGCTGTGGATATGGCACTTGATCACCTCCACCAGGTAGAGGTACCCGAAGCAGCTACCGCAACATCCGACATGCTTCCTCCAGTCCCAGAAGATTCGCCGGCCTTCGTAAAAGAGGTCATTGGAACGATCATTGCCAGAGATGGAGATAGTATCCCCGTCAGCAAACTACCCGTAGATGGAACCTATCCAACCGGAACAACACAATACGAGAAAAGAAATATCTCTCTCGAGATACCTGTCTGGGATGAGGATATTTGTATCCAATGCGGAAAGTGCGTTTTTGTATGTCCACATGCAGTGATCCGAGAAAAATTATTTGATCCTCAACTTCTCGCAAACGCACCCGCAACCTTCAAATCTGTCGATGCAAGATTTAAAGAATTTAAAGATCTAGCCTTCACCCTTCAGGTGGCACCAGAGGATTGTACCGGTTGCTCACTATGTGTAGAGGCTTGCCCCGTGAAGAACAAATCCGAGGTTGGTAAAAAAGCAATCAACATGGAAGATCAATTGCCGCTCAGAGAATCGGAGGCTGAGAATTGGGAATTCTTCCTAAGCATTCCAGAAATCGACCGCTCATTACTAAAACTAAATGATGTCAAGTATTCCCAATTACTGCGTCCCTTGTTCGAATTCTCCGGTGCCTGTGCAGGATGTGGCGAAACCCCTTACATCAAACTTCTCAGCCAATTGTTTGGAGACCGAGCGATTATTGCCAATGCCACTGGATGTTCGTCCATTTACGGTGGGAACCTCCCCACAACCCCATACGCCGTAAACGATCAAGGGCGCGGACCGTCCTGGTCAAACTCACTTTTCGAAGATAATGCAGAGTTTGGGTTTGGCATGCGGCTAACGCTCGACAAACAATTGGAATATACCAAAGAGTTGGTTAATAACCTTTCAGACAAAATTGGGCAGCAGCTTGCCCAAGAAATACTTAATGCTGACCAAACCGACGAGGCCGGTATCAATTCCCAACGAGAACGTATCGCAGAACTAAAACACAAATTGGCCAGCCCTGAAACCCCGGCCGAAAAGGACTTACTCGGGCTTGCAGATATTCTGGTGAAGAAAAGCTTGTGGATCCTTGGAGGCGATGGTTGGGCCTATGACATCGGATATGGTGGGTTAGACCATGTACTTGCATCTGGCCGAAATGTCAACGTATTGGTTTTAGATACTGAGGTGTATTCCAATACGGGTGGTCAATCCTCAAAAGCCACACCAAGAGCAGCCGTTGCTAAGTTCGCGGCCAAAGGCAAAGATGCTAAAAAGAAAGACCTGGCAATGATGGCTATGTCTTACGGGAATGTGTATGTCGCCCAGGTAGCCATGGGAGCCAATGACCGACAAACCCTCAACGCCTTCATCGAAGCCGAGTCCTATGATGGTCCTTCAATAATAATTGCCTACAGTCACTGCATAGCTCACGGAATCGATATGCAGAAGGGACTTGAGCAACAAGATCTTGCGGTCAAAGCAGGAGCCTGGCCATTATTCAGATTTGATCCCAGGTTAGCCTGGGAAGGAAAAAACCCGCTACAAATCGATTCTCGAAAGCCCACGATAAGTTGGGATCAATATGCTCTCAATGAGAACCGTTTCCGAGTTTTGCTAAAAACATATCCTCATCGAGCAGAAGAGCTTATGGATCACGCGGTAAACGATATCGAATCCCGATGGACCCTGTACCAACAAATGGCCGAAATGGTTTACAGCCCTAAGAACGGGAACGAGGAACCAGCAGAATAAATGGCTATACGAAAAAATTAATTTCCTGGAGGAAACGATGCCCCAACTTAATACAAACTACTTAGGTTTAGATCTAAAGAATCCCCTTTTAGCCTCTGCTTCACCACTTTCTGAGAGTGTAGAAAATGTACAAAAACTTGAACGCGCCGGAGTTTCTGCGGTAGTCATGTATTCACTCTTTGAAGAACAAATTACTAAAGAAAGTCTTGCCCTTGATCACTACATGGAACAAGGAACCGAATCCTTTGCGGAGGCTCTTTCGTACTTTCCAAAATTTGGACGTTACGCCATTGGTGCTGAAACATACCTCGATCATTTACGCGCCCTAAAAGAAGCCGTAGACATTCCCATTATAGCCAGCTTAAATGGTGCCACCCGAGGCAAGTGGATTGAATATGCAGAAAGAATTGAAGCCTCAGGAGCGGATGCGTTAGAACTGAACATTTACTATCTTCCCACAGACCCTGAGGAAAACGGACAGACAGTGGAAGAGAATTATCTGGATCTGATCCAAAATATTTGTATGGCAGTTGAAATTCCCGTAGCTGTCAAACTCAGCCCATTTTTTACCTCTATTCCTAATTTCATCAAAAAAGTTGCAAGTGCTGGAGCCAAAGGAGCGGTTCTTTTTAATCGTTTCTACCAACCAGATTTCGATTTAGATGAATTAGAAGTGGTGCCCTCGCTCCACTTGAGCAGCCAATCAGAAATGTTGCTCCCCTTACGCTGGATTGCGATTATGCACGGACACATCAATATCGATTTTGCCCTGACCACTGGCGTCCAATCTGGAACGGATATCTTAAAGGCAATGATGGCTGGGAGCAAAGTCACTATGGTCGCATCAGAGTTTCTTCGCAAAGGAATAGACCGTGCCACCGAAATGCTTGAATCTGCACAGCTCTGGATGGAAGAGCACGAATATGAATCTATTCAACAGATGCAAGGCAGCATGAGCCAGAAAGCAGTTGGTGACCCCGCAACCTTCGAGAGAGCAAATTACATGAAAGTGCTCAGTTCTTATCGGTTACCAGATTAGGCTTTTGAAGTTCTAAATCATAACAGGTGCGAAATATTGCACCTGTTTTAGTTTAAAAAC
>JARROY010000103.1:0-9407 GCA_037383445.1 Anaerolineales bacterium
ACGGGATCATTGAGACACCCACTCCAGAAAGCGAGGACAGCGGGGATTAAATGGCGATGATGCCATTGATGTAATTTTTTTGCAGTTCTATTTAATCTAAAGATGTTACAATCCTGAAGATGGACACGTTTTCAGGATTTTTTATTAGAGGTGCAATATGAGCGAACAAACAGCACCCTGTTCAGCGCCGGAAGCACGCCAGTTTGATTTTTGGCTGGGTGAATGGGATTTGTCTTGGGGCGAGGATGGGGTTGGAAAAAACACGATCACTACCCGCTTTGATGGCTGCGTGATCGAAGAGAATTTCGACGGGTCTCCCTCAATGGATTTCAAAGGGATGAGTGTGTCGACTTATAATCCGCAAATTAATCAATGGCAGCAAACCTGGGTCGACAGCCAGGGGAGTTATATTCATCTTGTTGGGGAGTTTACAAACGGTAAGATGACGTTGGTCAATCAACCTCCCACCAGTGATGGCAGGCTTCTCTTCCGGATGGTATTTTACAATATTGAACAGGACTCGCTTGATTGGGATTGGGAGCGCTCTGAAGATGGGGGACAGACGTGGGAGCTTCGTTGGCGGATCCACTACCAGCGGGCGAAAGCCAGTTGATTTCATTGGGAGGTGGAATCTATCCGCTTTACTATACCGACAATCTCGATTATTTGATATGATTAGCCAAGCTGAATTTTGAGTGAATTTCCCCTATGATCCGAATCAATCATTTGACCTTTCAATATCCCGGACAACCGCCTATTTTTGAGGGGTTTAACTGGCAGGTATTGCCAGGGGAAGCTTGGGCCGTGTTGGGACCTTCGGGATGCGGGAAAAGCACCCTGTTATACCTGCTGGCTGGACTGCGGCATCCCATTGAGGGAGATGTCATTGTAGGCGGGGAGAGACTCAGCAAGCCGCGCCCCCAGACCGGGTTGATCTTGCAGGATTATGGACTGCTGCCATGGGCAACCGTTCGGCAAAATGCCAGCCTGGGACTGCGCATCCGCCGGTTTTATGGACCCGATGGTCTTCATGCCCCCAGCGGAGAGGTTGTTATGGATACTCAACGTCCGGCGGACTACTGGCTGGAGCGGTTGGGTCTGACTGAAGTTGCCGAACAGTTCCCCGGACAAATTTCCGGCGGCCAGCGCCAGCGAACGGCGATAGCGCGTACACTGGTATTAAATCCGGACCTGCTGCTGATGGACGAACCGTTTGCCTCGCTGGATGCCCCGACTCGACAGTCCCTTGGGGATTTGGTGCGTAATTTGCGCCGGGAGCATCATCTTACGACCGTCATCGTGACCCATGCGATTGAGGAGGCCGCCGTGTTGGGTGAAAAAATCCTTGTCCTCAGCCAACCGCCCAACAAATCTCCTCAGGTGGTGGAAAATTCTGGGGCTGCTGAACCTGATTTTGTTCAGACCTCTGACTACCAGGCCGTTTGTGGAAAGCTGCGCCGTATGCTGGAGGATGTCCGATGACGTTCCGCAAAGTTCTGGCTGCTGCTCTGGGAATTGGAATCTTCTGGCAGATTTGCTCCTGGCTGGTGGATGCCCCCATCTTGCCGAGTCCTGTGCTGGTGCTGCAAACTTTTTTCGCCGAAATAGGACGAGATTTGGGCGGGCATTTCCTGGCCAGCTTGTGGAGAGTCGTGGCTTCGATGCTGCTTTCGGTGGTTTTGGCCGCTCCAGCAGGGCTTATTTTGGGGCAGTCGAAGCGGCTGAACGAGTTCGTTTCCCCGGTGATCTACCTGCTTTACCCCATTCCGAAAGTGGTGCTGGTGCCGGTGGTACTGCTGTTTTTGGGGATCTCTGATCTTTCTAAAATTGTGATTATCTTCCTGATACTATTTTTCCAAATTCTGGTCCTGGTGCGAGATCAGGCGGCGGCCATACGCTCGGAGTTGGTGTATTCCGTGCGCAGCCTTGGGGCGGGGCGGCGTGGGTTGTTCCGTTTTGTGTATCTTCCGGCCAGTCTGCCAGCGATTTTGACGGCACTGCGCCAGTCGATTGGGACAGCAGTGGCGGTGTTATATATTGTCGAGCTGATCGCCACTCAGCGCGGGCTGGGGTACTACATCTATTTCCAGGGCAGCACGCTGTTTGATTATCCGAAGATGTATGCCGGGGTGTTAGCGATGAGCATCCTCGGTTTAGGATTGTATTTTGCGGTGGATGTCCTGCACCGCAGGCTGTCTCCTTGGCAGTTTTCGGAAAATTAGCCGGATAAAAATATAATTAAAGGCACGGTAAATGACGCATTTACAAGGTGAAGAGCGAGCTGCGTATGTCCAAAATATGTTTGGGCGCATTGCACACCGCTACGACCTGTTAAACCGATTGATGACAGTTGGCCAGGATGTGCGCTGGCGCAAAGAACTCATCAGCCATATGGGCTTGACCAATGAGAGCGTGGTGCTGGATCTGGGGGCCGGCACCGGTGATATTGCCTTGGAGATCAGCCGCAAATACCCAGGAGCAACCGTGGTGGCCAGCGATTTTACCCAGGAGATGGTGCTGGTAGGAAAGCAGCGTCCTGGAGGTGATCAGGTATCCTGGGTAATTGCCGATGCGATGCATTTGCCGTTTGCCAGCCAGAGTGCCGATGCAGTTGTTTCTGGATTTTTACTGCGCAATGTACCGGATTTGCCGCGTACGCTTGAAGAGCAGCACCGCGCCCTGAAACCCGGCGGCCGGGTGGGCAGCTTGGATACCACACCGCCCAAGGAGAACTGTTGGGGGCAAAGACAGGTGGAGCTAGATTAGGACTGTATCAATATTCATTGCTTAGACGGTATATTCGCGAAACATCATCCTCATACACTATCACCCAGTTCGCCAAAAATTCTTGAGATGCCAGATAATCGGGGTAAGGATGGTTCTCGTCTGTAAAGATTAAATAGGTATCGATCTTGATACTTTCCAAACTATCTGACCATAAAGGGTATGGGGCGACCGTTGGGAAGTTTTCAAACCCTTCACCATATGCGTAAAAGGGCAACCCATTGTCGATTCTGATCTTGGCCCCATGAAAATTCTTTTGAATATAATCATAAGCGCTGTAATAACCAGAACTACCGACGGGTTCCGAAAAATAATTTTGGATAATTGCCTGTTTTTGTGGATATATTTTGAGTAAATCATGTCGTTCAAAGGTTAATCCAAGAGTAAAGCTGAAAACCAACAAAATCGTTATCCAGAAAAAAATCCTTGAATCCAAAATGAATTGGTAAACCCTTAAAATAAAAGATTCGGAAACATAAAGCATAAGTATTAAAAGATATCCCAACAATGCCAGGCCAAATCGCCATTGAATGACCAAAAATGTACCATCTTCACTGAAGTTAGCAGAGGCAGGAGTAAATATAAAAATCAATATTAGAGATGCGAGGATTATGAGTGGTATTCTTGTGAATTTTTTCTGAACAATCAACAAAAAAATTGAAGTTATTATCAGAATTAAAACAATTTTACCTGAAAGAGGTAATCCATTTCCAATCAATTGCGAAAATAGTGAGAAAATACTTTTGGCTTGTAGCGACATTGTAGAATCGGGAAATAGCTGCCCCAATAATTTATAATTTCGAAATGCCCAAGACAGACCTGGAATAATCAATACCGCAAAAAGAAAAATACGAGCCCAGCCAGAAAGATTTCTATTTTCTGATTGCTTAATTATCCAAACGAGCATTAATATCCATAAAGGTACGGCGAACAAGGCCCCATTTGGTTTGATACTGAAAACCAACATGGTTCCCATGGCCAAACCAACTGGATTGGCTGACTTTGTTGACTGATGCTTTACTGATATTGGCATATGCACAATCATGCTTAACATTGCTGATCCAAGGTAGAGATCATTTTTTCCGATTTCATTGAACAGATTACCAAAAATTGCCCAGGGATTGGAATTAAGTACCCATCTATATTGGTTTATTTTTATCCAGGGAAAATAGTCAAGTAAAAAAACAATATTTTTACTTAGTAAAAATATGACAATTAAAAACAATAAAGTTCCTGAAGAAAGTTTAGTGTATCTTCGTCCAATCAGAAAAATATTTAGAATCAGGAAAAATGCGATTGCAGCATGCACAATGCCAAAGGAATTTACCTTACCTGTCAGCAGTAATGTAAATGACAGTAAGTTTTCATAACCAAATGGGTATTCCCAGTATGCGATAGAAGATTGATTCCAGATGGATCCTGATTGAAAGAGATTAATCGCTTTTGGGAAGTGATATAACGCGGAGTCATAAGGTAATTGGTTGGTAATACTAGATATTGGCCACATTGAGAGGGGAAAAATCACCAAAACAAAGATTATTATGCTCCCTGATAACAATAGAAGAATTTCTAGGAGCTTAGGTTTTAAATTTTGACTGGTAGGGTCAAATTTAAAAGAGTTTATAAAGTCTTGTGAAGTGGTCTTTATATAAATGATTAAAATCAGAAAGAATGTTAAGGCACTGATAAAGAAAACAACCCAACCATGATACAAATTTAAAAAGCCTAACACATTACCGGAAAAGACAAGGCTATACAATAGACTTAGAAGTAACGCATGGATAATAAAAATTGGATTGTATTTTCTAAACATAGATGATTCAATTAGTTTGTATTTCATATCAACCAACCGATTGTTATTATCAGTTTTCTGAAAAATCCGGATTGGTTAGTTTTCTCTCGTACAAAATAGTAAAACCTGTAAAATTTTATCACGGATCATTTAATGTAAATAAAGTGGAAGGGCGAATGTGTTTATATGGATCTAACTTGCTTGATTATCTTGAAATCTCTTCTTGAGATTTGTCAATATTTTGAATAGCCAGTTATCGCAATTCGTTAGATAGGGATACCGTAATATGAATCTGCCTCCCGGATTCGAGCGAAAAGTTCCAAGCCGCCAAACGGTTAGCTGCCTCTTTTCAACAGGCTGGGTTTCAGGCAGTGGGATTTGTACGCAGCACGTTGGGGACTGTTGGGATCCATTGGGGGCGGAAAGAAGGATAAGTTTATAATTTAACGAAAATAAAAAGGTCTGTTTCCAGCACAGAGGAAGAAAACAGACCTTTTTTCGTCTCACTTTGATCCCCCTCAGGTTTGAATGAGACTAAAATTAATGAATTTTTAAGGACAGAAACTTTAGCGTCCATCTACTCACTGTTGCAACTAGTTTCCTTATTCCAATCTAACAATAACAAATGATAACTGCCAAAAGAAGTGTTTAAACTGCCAAAAAACGCCAAAATAAACCCATTTGGGCACAATATGCAAGGAATCTCATTCGCTAGGTGGCAAACAGAACTAACGCTGCTTGATTTGGCGGATTTTGTCTGGTTGGTTTTTTTAAAACTGGTATGACATCAGATCAAGTCATCATTTGGATAAAGAAAAGGACCACAGCAATCAGAACTGCCAGTATCATTACCACCAGACCGGCATAGGAGATTGCGGTTTGCGGCTTGATCTCTTTTAGGTTATCCCAATACTCTTTCGGAGACCCGTTTTTGGGCATTTCTAAAACAATTACGGTGATGTTATCTTTCCCACCTTTTAGATTGGCGGCCGTAATGAGACTGGAAACAGCCTGGTCGAGTTCTGGTTTTTTCAGTTCTTCGGCAATCACCTCATCCGTGACCATATCATTCAGACCGTCAGAGCACAGCATTAGACGGTCGCCAGGACGCAAACGAAAGCCTTGGTTTTCCTCACTAAATTGGAGGTTTCGATCTGTCCGGATTCGGGTGTCTACCTCGGGGTCGGCTTCGGAACCCAAATAGCGGCGGATAATATTGGAATGTGGATGGGAGCGGGCTTGTTCCGCAGTGAGCGCACCGGCATCAATCGCTTCCTGTACATAGGTGTGGTCAATGTTTAACTGGATTAGCTGCTCGTTTCGCAGCAGGTACAGGCGGGAGTTTCCGACATGACTGGCATATAGTTGGTTATCGATGATCCAGGCACAGACACAGGTAGTTCCCATCCCCTGGTGTTCGATGCTGCGGTGTCCTTGTGCGAGGATCGACTGGCTGGCTTGTAAAATGGCAGCTTCCATGATCTCTACAGGCTGGCTGGCATTGCTGGAGGCAATTGCATCGCAAATCATTTCAACGGCAATATCTGATGCGATCTCTCCGGATCGGTGGCCGCCGATTCCATCAGCGATAATCGCAAATACTGAGTGGGTTGGGTCGGTGCTGCTGGTCTGATAGGCGGTGACAGAAAATTGGTCCTCGTTATTTTTGCCTTTCATGCCGGGGTCGGTTCCAGCAGCCACCAGCATATGCGCTTTTTCAACAGGGATCATGATTGGCTCTTTTTAGACTGGTCCGTATCTTGTTCTTGCAAAGGTGTAATGATTGGCTTGCGGGGAGTGGTTGGTCTGCTGAGGGTGAAGCGGTAACCGACTTTAGCAATGTGGATTAAATCGCCGTGTTCGAGTGCGTCGCTCGCTTCGTGTACACTGCTATAGTTCAGCCATGTGCCGGCCACGGTGCCGGTATCTTCAATATGGAATTTGCCTTCTTCATCCCGCCACATACGGGCGTGCAGCGGCTCTACAGATGGGTCGTCGAGAGCGATGACGGCTTGTTTAATATCTGAGCCGAAAGTGAGTTCCGAGACCGTGATTGGGAAGAGGGTTTCGCTTTTGGGCTGACCATCTTCCGTCACCTGCACCAGGTATCCGTAAGGATCGGTGGCAGATCGAGTTCGCGAAGACCACTGAATCCGGTTTGTCGGCAGACTTTTGGCGATCCGCTTGAATACATTTGCTTGCTTTGCCTTAACCTCTTCTTTCTGCGGCTTGATAGGTTGGGTGACAGGGTCTTTAGCAGCTCTACGCTTGGCGCGTCGTTCCCCAACCTGGCGAGGGCGGATTCGTCCAGCCAGCACAAGTACCAGGAACAGGACAATCCCAGAAAGACTGACCACACCAGCGATAATCAATGGGGCGTTGTTTCCCAATAAGCGGAACAGGCCAGTTTCGGGTGGTTGTACGACAATTTCCAGGGGCATTTCCATACCGCTTCCCGTCAGTCCTAGTTCATCGGTGGCTTCTAACCGCAAGAGCAGTACATCGCTGGCCTGAAATGGAGATAGATCAAAACTGATCTGGTCAAATGGGGGTTCGGTAACCTCGGCTTGCAGGGTGTTATTGATATAGAGTGAGAGTTTGGTCAGTTCCCTTTGAATCCCATCTGGAAATTCGACCAATATATCTATTGTTTGGGTTTTTGGGGTCAGGTTCTCCAAATCCGGACTCATCTCATCAGGGACAGCTCGAACGACCTGGTTTGGAGGGTCGACGAAAACCGGGATGGGTGCGGATAGATTTGCTTCAAATGAGAGCGAATCGCTGCGAAACTCACCGATATCTGTGGTGATCATTACCGAGATCGAGTGTGTGCCGGGTGTATTGATCTTGGAGCGGTATTCCAAGGTATACGCCCGCCGGGAGGATTCAAACATCAGCATTAAATCCGGCAGCGGTTCGTTGCTGGAAAATGCAAAATACTGTCCACCGGTCTGTCGAGCGGCGTCCTGCAGACGAATGGCCTGGTTGCCTTCGAACAGGTTGGCAGAGTTGACATAACCAATGTGGACCCGGATGCCGGCTGCAATCGCCCGGTCGATCTGGTTTTGAAGAGCATCTTGCTGATCATCCGCGACGCCTTCGGTGAGGAAGAGCACAGCCCGGCCCATCCCTGGAGCAGGAATTGGGTCCATGGCTGTATCGATTGCGGCAGAAAGAATTTCCAGCGGCCGAGGACTGAGACCAAAATCGGGCTGGTAGTTTGCCAGGCCATCCCCTAATTCCTGCGGGTCGGTTTGATGGCTGACCAGGATTCCTTCTGGAATGATCAGACTCAGGTCGTCTAAACCCGATTCCTGCTGGTTGGTGCTCCACTCCAGCAGCCAAGTTTGAATGATCGTGTAGCGGGTTTTGGCCTCCAGGTTAAAAATACCGAAGCTTTCCCCTCCAGCATAGGCAATTGCGATCTGTGCGCCTGGGCGTACCTCTGTGATCAATCCAGGGAGAGGTTGTTCGTCTTCGAAGACGGTCGCCGCGCTGCTCGGTAGGCCAGAGATAAAAAAGCCTTGGTCTCCGCGAATATCAAGATAGCTGGAAATCTTTGGGAATTCTGAGAGGTCCAGTGTGTCAAGTTCAACGCGCGGTTCTGTTTGTCCAAAGACCGGGAAAGATAGCGAAATCGCCAAGAGAACCAGCGCAATCGACCGACTAATTTTTCTAAACACGCAAACATTTTAGCATATTTTAGGGTCGTCTGGTAGACGTTCCAAGGGAAGGGAGGGGGGTGGAAAATATTATGCACGATAGATTTTGCGACTCTGGTTATGGTTCTCTTGGGTAGAGATTCCGGTTTAATGAGATCTGCCGGACCAATTTCTTGATCCGACAGTCATGAGGAGAGGAGATATTTATCAAAAGGAACAAGCGGTGTGGTTCTAGTCGCTTGCCTTAGTGATTGTGTTAATTAGCCGTCTTGGTAAGACCGACTACTGGTGGAAATGTTCTGAAAACATTGCTACCGGGTAGAGATGCTGATGGTGTGATGATCCAACCGTTCTTCTTCTGTTTTGGCGATGAAGGTCTTGGATGATTGGCGCAGCAGTTCGAATAAGGAACTGATCATTTTTTGCAGGAACTTGATTGTCCGCTTCATGTTAGACCTCCGTCTATATTAGATGATTATCTAACTAAGATTATAATCTAATTGGTTGACTGAGTCAAGTGAAAATTGCATGCTAAAATGAGAGAAAGATGAGTTTTTTAGGTCAGTCTCCTGTTTCTGGTTTAACTAAAAGGTTGATTTTGTTTCCGATCAGGCAGGTCATTTCTTCAAAATCATGGCGAACATAAACCAGCGTAATAGGGGCTGAGTATAGGTTTCTTCTTTTGCGCAACTTCCACTAATTGTTTCTCAATGTTAATATTTTTTATATTTTTTGATTAATTTTATATATTTTAGCACTTTAATTAAATATATTCAATTATTTATAAAAAATTTTAATCATTCTTTTAATTTTCCTAAAAATTTATTAAATTATGTGAAATAGATTAATAAAATTTTATGCTATGTATGCCTCCCCCCAGATGAGTATAAGTTGTAAATCTATACAAGAGAGGTTTTTATGTCAATGTCATGGGATAGTCCATGAAGTGTCAAGTGGGAGGGGCTATATTTGAAAACTGAAATTATCGCTTTGTAAACGAACAGAAAGATAAGACATGGGAGGGGAAACAGTCTCAGGTAGTCAAACATAGCGGGAAATGGATAACCATGCTTCCTTTTCAAACCGGGGCAAATGCTGGAGATTACGTAAAAACTATGGGAAAATGTGCTTCATATCATTAAAACCGATAATGACATCAGCTTGGCTTA
>JARROY010000104.1:0-1914 GCA_037383445.1 Anaerolineales bacterium
CAGAGCAGATCGCTTTCCCTGATTTTGGGTGCGGTTTGGGTGCAAATAGCATGGACACAATGTCCAATGTGGACACAATATATAGGGATGGACATTTTCGAATAAAATTTCGAATCAATAGGCTTGGGGGGATGACTACCTCTAGGTGCGCTAAGAAAACCTTTGATATTCTTCTAGATGTGGTGATTTTACTTTTTGCGATCGCCAATCTGCTATTAAAATTTCGCATTCAGCATTTCTTCTGTGGTTTGCTGCAGTTGGGAAAACCGAATTTATTGTCAACATCCAATCGTAAATGAGTGATACTATCGGAGGTTTTTAGAGAAAGACCGTTATCAATTGATTTGATAATAATTGGTTATCCAAAAATCATCTTCATCAGGCTTGTAATAAAATTCCCAGTCAATCGTTAAATACTTAAGCACATAAAAAGGTTTTAATAGTTGAAGTATATTCATTTGGCTCCTTTGGATGGAGGCCAATAATGGTAAACTATTAGCTTCACATATTTTGCCCTAATCAAATTGATAATATTTTTTGGAGATGGAGTATGCGAAATCTAAGATGGGTATTGCTGGCATTATTGAGTGGGGGATTAGGGGTTTTAGTCGTAGAGTATATGATTGTGCATCCATTGAAAATGAGCACATATTTATTACTCTGCATGGTCGTTGCATTTGCGCTCATTTATTTATTGGCATCAGGTAATTTTGGAAAAAAGAGTTTACCTTTCGCTTTGATAGTTGCTCTAGCAGCATTTTCCACCGGCTATGTATTACAAACCAATGCATTCCTGGCAAGAGAGGATTCCCGCCCAATCCCATCTTTAACAAGGGCAAAAGGTGATCCGGGTAATGGTCATATAGCCGTCATTTACTTCACCCATGGTGAACCAGAAACCTACGATCCAATTGGTTGGATCAATCAATTCAATGAGTTCGATCGGCAAGGAATTGATTTTATCCCATTGATAGCTCGTCCATTTTTTGCCTACCAGCTCCGCAATGCATATTTAAGAGTGGGTTCGAGCCATCACCGCCAAATGCACTTTCAAATGTTACAAAGCCTAGAAGAAGCTTACCGACAGGAAGGGGATAAAACAACCCGTTTTTATATCAGCTTCCTGGATGACAACCCAAGGCCAGATGCAGCCGTTATCCAGGCGTTGAATGATGGTGCCAGTCATATCATCGTCAGTGAATTGTTCCTGACAATATCAAACCATACAGCCGAGGGTGAGGAACTAATTCATGCATTGAATGTCCAAGAGTACGGCGCAACTTTACACTTTACTGGGCCTATGTATGATTCTGAAACCCTACGCAGTATGTTTATCCAGCGCGCAAGAGATAATATAGGGGATACCGATCCGTCACAAGTTGGGGTGCTGCTTGTCGGGCATGGGCAGCCGGATGAATGGGATGTGGAGTGGCCAACCGAGACCGAGCAGGAAATTGGCTTCAGGAAAGATGTGCTGAAAGATTTTGAGGAAGCTGGCTTTCTGCCAAAAAACCTCAGCCTGGCTTGGATGTCTTTCAAAGAACCCAAACCAGCACCTAAAGTTGAAGAATTTGTCGCTAATGGTGTGGAAAAAATCGTTTTCTTTTCCGCTGCAATCAGCGCAGATTCAATCCATAGTCAATATGATATCCCAGAATTGGTTTATAAGGCCAATGTGCCGGATGATTTTCCGATCCTCAACCTTGGTGCTTGGAACGATGACCCAATTGTGATCCAGGCAATCAAGGAGAAGATTGACGCGATCATCGATACGGAGCTAGCACCATAGTACAGGTGTGCAATCAATTGTCAGTGCACAGGTCACGTATAAAGATCACGACTAGCATTTATAATGAAAGCGGAAATAGTGAAAGAGGAGCAAGCAATGAGAAAAATTCTTGTAGAGTTGTTTTT